>JBJSXO010000107.1:0-2965 GCA_046086425.1 Actinomycetota bacterium
AGATCATGCGGCGCCTGCTCAAGAACGTGAGCGAGGATCAGGCCCTGGGTGACACCACGACGCTCGCCGACCCCGGGGTGGTCGAGAGCATCAAGTCGCGGTACCTCGCTCAGCCTTCCGGCGACGAGGAATGAGCGCACCGGCGCCCGAGAACTGGAACTGGCACACCGGCCCGGTGGAACCGGACCGCGTCGCAGTGGTGGACATCGATGGCGTGCTGTCCGACGCGGCCAGCCGCCAGCACTACCTCGAGGCACCCCGCCGCGACTGGCGGGGGTTCTTCGACGCGTGCGGCGAGGACCCGGTGATCGAGGAGATGCGGGTGCTCCTCGAGCTGCTCGACCCCGGGCTCCAGGTGGTCCTGCTCACGGCCCGCCCCGAGCGTCTGCACACCATCACCGAAGGGTGGCTGCGCCGCTACGGCATCCGCTGGGACCTCCTCATCATGCGGGGGTGGGGTGACTACGACATGGCTCGGGATTTCAAGCACGCCACGGTGCACGAGCTGCGGCGGTTCGGCTTCGAGCTGGTGCTCGCGTTCGAGGACGACCGTCGCAACGTGACGATGTTCCGCGAGGCCGGGGTGCCGTGCGTGTACTTCCACTCGGGCTACTACGACTGACCCCCGATCGACGATGACCGCAGCGACGCTGCTTGCGCTCGGGTCGGCCGCGCTCCACGCCACGTGGAACCTCCTGATCAAGACCAGCAACCAGCGGTTCCTCGCCGCATGGGGCCAGTTCCTCTTCGGGGGGTTGCTCTTCGTCCCGGTGCTGCTGTTGATCGGCTTCCCGGGCACGGCGGCCCTGCCGTTTCTCGTCGCGTCCAGCTGTGTCCACGTCGTCTACATCGGCGCGCTGGTCCGGGCTTACCACCACGGCGACTTCTCGTTCGCCTACCCCCTCGCGCGCGGGGGAGGAGCTCTGCTCGCGGCGTTCGGCGGGGTGCTGTTCCTGTCCGACGTCCTCGACCGGGGCGAGTGGGTCGGGATCGTGGTAGTGGCGCTCGGCCTGACCTCGCTGGTGCGCCCGGGGGCATCGACGGTGGCGCTTGCGTGGGCGGGGCTGACCGCGGTGACCATCGGGACCTACACGACGATCGACATCGAGGGCGCCCGGCGCTCGACCGGTTTCTCCTACGGGATCTGCCTCATGCTCGGCGCGGCGACCGCCCTCTCGGTCGCCGGCGTGGTGCTCGGGCGCGCGCCGGCGCTGGTCCGTTCGCTGCCGGGCTCGTGGGGTCGCTACGCGCTGGGAGGCGCCCTGACCACGGTCGCGTACTCGATGGTGCTCGCCGCCGGCCGGCTGGCCCCCACCGGCTACGTCGCCGCCCTCCGGGAGTCCTCGGTGGTCCTCGGGGCGCTGGCCGGGTGGCTGCTGCTCGACGAGCGCCTGGGGCGGGCCCGGCTCGCGTCGTCGGTGGTGGTCGCTGCGGGCCTCGTGGTGCTCGTCGCGTCCCGGTGACCCCGGCGTCGAATCCGCCACCCCGGGAACGGGACGCCCAGACCCGGCGTTGACCGCTCGGGAACCCGGCCGCAGCCGAACCGCAGCCGAACCGCAGCCGAACCGCTGCCGAACCGCTGCCGAACCGCCGAGAGGAGAGAGAGGAACGACGATGGGAAACGGCAATGGGGTCAAGACCGCGATGCTGCTCGCCGGTCTCGGTGCGCTCTTCATGGCCATCGGCGCGGCGTTCGGGGGGTCGGGCGGCCTGGTCATCGGCCTGGTCATCGGCCTGACCATCTGCGGAGGTACCTACTGGTTCTCCGACCGCCTGGCGATTGCGTCGGCCCGGGCCCAGCCGGTGACCCGAGAGCAGGATCCGGCGCTCCACGACATGGTCGCCGACCTCGCGGCCCGGGCCGGGATCCCCGTGCCGGCGATCTACGTCTCCCCCGAGCGACAGCCCAACGCGTTCGCCACCGGCCGCAGCCCGCAGCGTGCGGTCGTCTGCGTGACCGAGGGCATCCGCGAGATGCTCCCGCCCGACGAGCTCCGGGGCGTGCTGGCGCACGAGATGGCCCATGTGAAGCACCGCGACATCCTCATCGGCTCGGTCGCCGCGGCCGTCGCCATGGGGATCACGTTCCTGGCCCGGATGCTGATGTGGGGCGCGCTGCTCGGCGGCGGCGACGACGACGACAGCCCGCTCGGGGTCGTCGGGCTGCTCGCAATGGTGGTCCTCGCCCCGATTGCCGCGGCGCTGATCCAGATGGCCATCTCCCGCTCCCGGGAGTTCGACGCCGACGCCGGGGGCGCAGCGATGCTCGGCACCGGCGAGCCCCTGGCTCGGGCGCTCGAGAAGATCGAGGGCGCGGCGAAGCGGATCCCGATGCAGCGGGTGAACCCGGCGCAGGAGAGCGCGTTCATCGTGAACCCGTTCCAGGCGCCGGGTCCGGGGCGCCGGTCGGGCAAGTCGTTCGCCGACTACTTCCGCACCCACCCGCCGACCGAGGAGCGGGTCGCCCGATTGCGGGCGATGACCTTCTGACGAGGCGGCTAGTCGCGGAAGTTGGTGAACTGGAGCGGGACGCCGAAGTCGTGCTCCTTCATGGCCGCGATCGCCGCCTGGAGGTCGTCGCGCTTCTTGCCCGAGACCCGCAACTGATCGCCCTGGATCTGGTGGGAGACGCCCTTGAGGCCGAGGTCCTTGAGGAACTTCCCGATCTCCTTGCCCTTCTCGGTGGAGATCCCCACGGTGAGGGTGACGGTCTGACGGACCGTCCCCTTCGTGGCTTCCTCGACCTTGCCGTACGAGAGGGCCTTGAGCGAGACGCCCCGCTTCACGAGCTTCTCCTCGAGCACCTGGGTGAGCGCGCTGAGACGACCCTCGCTCTCGGTGTGAAGCTCGATGGTCTTGTCCGTGAGCTCGATGGTGCTGTCGGTCCCCTTGAAGTCGAAGCGGGTGGAGACCTCACGGCTGGCCTGGTCGACGGCGTTGCGGACTTCCTGCTGGTCGATCTCGG
>JBJSXO010000108.1:0-7913 GCA_046086425.1 Actinomycetota bacterium
CCGAGCTCATGGACGCCGCGCGCGAGATCGCGGGGGTGATTGCGGCCAAGAGCCCGCTCGTCATCCGGAGGGCCAAGGAGTCGATCAACGGAATCGATCCCGTCGACGTGAAGCGCAGCTACCGCTACGAGCAGGGCTTCACCTATGAGCTCAACCTCTGTGGCGACTCCGACGAGCTGCGTGAGGCGTTCGTCGAGAAGCGCGACGCCAAGCTGCGCGACGGCGCCGAGCTGCTCGGCGGTGCGGAGGCCAGTCCGTCGTGAGCAAGCCCCGCGTCCCCGTCATCGAGGGCTACTTCACGGAAGAGGGTGGTGCACGGTTGCTCGGCGGACGCTGCGCAGCGTGCGGCGCGTACTACTTCCCCAAGCAATACTCGTTCTGTCGCAACCCTGCGTGTGGCGCGCCCGACCTCGACGACGTCGCGCTCGGCACGCGTGGCACGCTGTGGTCGTTCACCGACAACCGCTACGCACCGCCGCCGCCGTACCCCGCCACCGAGCCGTTCGAGCCGTACGGCGTCGCCGCCGTCGAGCTCGACGAGGAGCGCATGATCGTGCTCGGGCAGGTGGCCCGGGGCGTCGACGTGGCCGGGCTGCACGCGGGCCAGGTCATGGAGTTGGTGGTCGAGCCGCTCTACGAGACCGACGATGCGGTCCACACCGTCTGGAAGTGGAGGCCGGCGGATGACTGACGTCGTGGTCCTCGGCGCCGGTATGCACCCGTGGGGCAAGTGGGGGCGCAACTTCGTCGAGTACGGCGTGGTCGCCGCCCGGGCCGCGATGGCCGATGCCGGGCTCGGGTGGTCCGACGTCGGCTTCCTCGCCGCCGGGAACACCATGCGCAACGGCTACCCGGGCTACGTCTCGGGCTCCACGTTCGCGCAGGCGCTCGGCTGGAAGGGCGCCCGGGTGTCGAGCAGTTACGCCGCCTGCGCGTCGGGGGCGGTGGCGATCGACCAGGCTCGGGCCCAGATCCAGGCCGGGCGTTGTGACGTCGCCCTCGTGGTCGGCGCCGACACCGCGCCGAAGGGCTTCTTCGGTCCGTTGCCGGGCGAGCGGCCCGAGGACCCCGACTGGCTGCGCTTCCGCATCCTCGGCGCTACCAACCCCACCTACTTCGCGCTCTACGCGCGCCGGCGGATGGAGTGCTTCGGGGCGACGTCGGCAGACTTCGCGGCCGTGAAGGTGAAGAACAGCCGGCACGGTCTCACCAACCCGAACGCGCGCTACCGCAAGGAGTTCGGCGTCGACGAGATCGAGGGATCGCCGGTGGTGGCCGACCCGCTGCGTCTCGTCGACATCTGTGCCACCAGCGACGGCGCCGCCGCCTTGGTGCTGGCCAGCGCCGAGTACGCTGCGGCACGAGCGGATCGTGCGCAGCACGTGCGCATCGCAGCGATCTCCACGGTCACCCCGCAGTACCCGAACACCTACCTCGACATGCCCGACATCGCCACCGATTCCGCGGTCGGCGTCGCAGCGCTCCCGGAGCGCACCTTCCGCGACTCGATCGCGGCTGCGGCCTACGAGGAGGCGGGGCTCGGGCCGGGCGACCTCGACCTCGCCGAGGTGTACGACCTCTCCACCGCGCTCGAGCTCGACTGGTACGAGAACATCGGGCTCTGCGGCGAGGGTGAGGCCGAGGCGCTGCTGCACTCGGGAGCCACGACGCTCGGTGGCCGCGTGCCCGTGAACCCGAGCGGCGGCCTCGCCTGTTTCGGCGAGGCGATCCCGGCCCAGGCCATCGCCCAGGTCTGCGAGCTCACCTGGCAGCTGCGGGGCGATGCCGGCGGCCGGCAGGTGGAGGGCGCCCGGGTCGGCCTGTCGATCAACCAGGGTCTCTTCGGCCACGGCTCCTGCGTGATCGTCACCACATGAGGTCCACGCCGGTGGGAGCGGCTCGTCGTCCCGGGGCCGGCGGAGCCGGGCGACGTGGGGTCCATCGAGCTCCGACGAGGAAGTGCGCGTGACCGACAAGCGGATGACCGAGGAGGACGTCGTCGCCGAGTTGCGCGACGGGATGACCATCGGCGTCGCGGGCTGGGGCTCGCGGCGCAAGCCCATGTCGATCGTGCGGGCGATCCTGCGGTCGGACCTCAAGGACCTGACGGTCGTGGCCTACGGCGGACCCGAGGTCGGGATGCTGTGCGCATCCGGGCAGCTCACCAAAGCCGTATACGGGTTCGTGTCGCTCGACTCCATCCCCCTCGAGCCGCACTTCCGGGCCGCCCGGCAGAACGGGACGATCGCGGCGACCGAGCTCGACGAGGGCATGCTCCAGTGGGGACTGCGCGCCGCGGCGATGCGGGTCGACTTCCTGCCCTGCCGGGCCGGGCTCGGCTCGGCGGTGACCGACAACAACCCGCAGATCACGACCGTGGCCTCGCCCTACAGCGGCGAGGAGTACGTGGCGATGCCGGCGATCCGTCTCGACGTCGCCCTCCTGCACGCCAACCGGGCCGACGCCCGCGGCAACGCCCAGTACCTGGGTCCCGACTGGTACTTCGACGACCTCTTCGCCATGGCGGCCGACCGCACCTTCGTGTCGTGCGAGCGCGTCGTCGACCCTGGTGAGTTCCTGAACGAGGGGCCGGAGTCGACGATTCGCATCAACCGCATGTTCACCGACGGCGTGGTGGAAGCCCCGTACGGCGCGCACTTCACCCACTGCGTACCCGACTACCAACGTGACGAGCAGATCCAGAAGGAGTACGCCGCCTCGGCGAAGAGCCCGGAGGCCTGGGCCGAGTTCCGCGCGAAGTACGTCGACATTCCCGAGGCGGACTACCGCCGGGTGATCGGAGCGCAGTCGTGACGGCGACGACGACCAGCACAGCAGCGCCTGCGGGGGAGCCGGCATGAGCGACGCGACCCTCGCCGAGATCTGTGCCGTTGCGTGCGCCGAGGCGTGGCGCGGAAGCGGGGAAGTCCTGGCCAGCCCCATCGGCACGATCCCGACCATCGGCGCGCGCCTCGCCGCGCTCACGTTCGAGCCCGACCTCGTGTACGGCGACGGCGACGCCGTCGCGCTCGGGGCGCCCATCCCGATCGGCGCACCACCCGACGCAGACAAGGTCGTGGAGGCGTGGCTGCCCTTCGGCAAGGTCTTCGACATCGTCTGGTCGGGGAAGCGCCACGTGATGATGGGCGCCACCCAGATCGACCGATTCGGTAACCAGAACATCGCGTGCATCGGGCCGTGGGCGCAGCCCAAGGCCCAGCTCCTCGGGGTGCGCGGCGCGCCCGGCAACACCGTGAACCACCCCACCAGCTACTGGGTCCCGGTGCACAACACCCGGGCCTTCGTCGCGCAGGTCGACTGCGCGTCGGGGGTGGGATACGACCGCGCGGCCGCGGCCGGCCCGACCGCGCAGCGCTATCACCACATCCACCACGTGGTCTCCAACAAGGGCGTGTTCGACTTCGAGACATCCGACCACGCGATGCGCATCCGCTCGGTGCACCCGGGGACGACGGTCGAGGAGGTCCAGGAGCTCACCGGGTTCTCCCTCGTCGTGCCCGCCGACGTCCCCACCACCCGCTTGCCCACCGACGAGGAGCTGCGGCTCATCCGCGAGGTGCTCGACCCCGACGGCGCCCGGACGGCCGAGGTGCCGGACTGATGGCGCACCCGGCCCTGCGCACGGCGTTCTGCGACCTGGTGGGGGTCGAGTACCCGATCGTGCAGACGGGGATGGGATGGGTCGCGGGGCCGCGCCTGGTGTCGGCCACTGCGAACGCCGGGGCGCTGGGCATCCTGGCCGGCGCGACCATGACCGGCGACGAGTTCGTCGCCGCGATCCGCGAGGTGAAGGAGCGCACCGACAAGCCGTTCGGCGTCAACGTCCGCGGCGACCAGCCCGACGTGTTCGAACGGGCCGACGTGATGATCCGCGAAGGCGTGCGGGTCGCCAGCTTCGCCCAGGCGCCATCGGCCCCTCTGATCCAGAAGCTCAAGGATGCCGGCCTCGTCGTGATGCCCACGGTCGGGGCGCAGCGCCACGCCGAGAAGGTGGCCGAGATCGGCGTCGACGCGCTCATCGCCCAAGGTGGCGAGGGGGGCGGCCACACCGGCACCGTGCCCACCAGCCTCCTGCTGCCGCAGGTCACCGACACCGTGGACGTACCCGTCATTGGTGCCGGCGGCTTCTTCGACGGTCGGGGTCTCGTGGCGGCGCTCGCCTACGGCGCGGCCGGCGTCGCCATGGGGACGCGGTTCCTGCTCACCCAGGAGAGCAGGGTCCCCGACGTGGTCAAGGCCGAGTACCTCAAGACCCCGGTCACCGGCACGGTGGTGAGCACACGCGTCGACGGGTACCCGCAGCGCATGATCCGCACCCGTGTCGTCGACCACCTCGAGCGCACCGGCCGAATCACGGCCTACCCGCGCGCGGCGGTGAACGCACTGCGCTTCAAGCGGATCACCGGCACCCCGCTCAAGGACCTGCTCGTCGAGGGCAAGGCGATGCACGACAACCAGGGGCTCGCCTGGCACCAGGTCGCCCTGGCGGCCAACGCGCCGATGCTGACCAAGGCGACCCTGGTCGACGGGGCCATGGAGGCCGGGATCCTGCCCACCGGCCAGGTGGTCGGGGTCATCGACGAGCTGCCGACCGTCGCGGACCTCGTGCAGCGGATCATGGACGAAGCCGAGGCCGTGCTCACCCGGTTGGGCCGCGCGGGTCCGGCGCAGTGACCTCGCCCGCCGTCCACGGCGGAGCGGATGCAGGATGGGGCGCGGTCGCCGACGCGTTCGCGCGCAACTTCGCCGAGCATGGTGACGTCGGCGCCGCCTGCGCGGTCTACGTCGACGGCGCACCGGTCGTCGACCTGTGGGGCGGTCTCGCCGACCGTGACACGGTCCGGGCCTGGGACCGCGACACGCTCGGCATCACCTTCTCCACGACCAAGGGCATCACTGCGATCGTCTGCAACCGGCTGATCGAGCAGGGCCGGCTCGACCCCGACGCGCCGGTCGCGGTGTACTGGCCGGAGTTCGCGGCCAACGGCAAGGAGCGCGTCACCGTGGGTGACGTGCTCTCGCACCGGGCGGGGCTCGCGCACTGCGAGGGCGCCTTCACCCTCGACGAGGTGATGGCGGTGACGCCGGTGGTGCAGGCCCTCGCCGCCCAGGCCCCGATCTGGGAGCCGGGCACCGCGCACGGCTACCACGCCCGCACCTACGGCTGGCTCACCGGCGAGATCGTGCGCCGGGTCACGTCGACGTCGCTCGGGGCGTGGTTCGCCGCCGAGCTGGCGGCACCGCTGGGCCTCGACTTCCACATCGGCCTGCCCGAGGCGCTCGAGTCCCGCGTCGCCCGGCTGTACCCGCCCCTCGCCGACGCCGAGCTTGCGGCGCTGGTCGACGCGGCGATGTCCGACCCCGCAACCCTGATGGGCCGGGTGATGAGCGGGCCCTCGGGGCTGTTCCGCTACGACGACATGTGGAACACCCGGGCGCTCCACGCGACCGAGATGCCGTCGTCGAACGGCATCGGTGACGCCCGCTCGCTGGCACGGTGCTACGCGGCCTGCGTCGGCGAGGTCGTCACGCCCGCAGGGGGCTTCCGGGCTCTGGCCGACGCCACCGTCGACCGGGCGACCACGCTGCGGTCCGAGGGCACCGACCTCGTCCTCGGCATGCCGACGGCGTTCGGGCTCGGCTTCACCGGCCCGGCGATGCTGCCGCCCGGGGTGGGCCCGCGTGCGTTCGGGCACGCGGGGGCGGGCGGATCGCTGGGCTTCGCCGACCGCGACGCGAGGATCGGCTTCGGGTACGTGATGAACCAGATGCAGCTCGGGATGACCGGAGACGCCCGAACCGCCGGCCTGGTCCGAGCCGTCTACGACGCCTTCGGCTGACCGGCGGCGGTCCTAGGCTGCGCCCGTGCCCCCCGAGCTCGCCGCGCTGGTCGCCGCGTCGCACACCGCAGTCCTCACCATCGAGGTGCAGACCGACGTCGTGGGGGAGGACTCGATGCTGCCCGACCTCGCGGCGGCGGCACGCACGATCGTCCCCGATATCGCGACGCTGTGCCGGGCCGCCCGGGCGGCCGGGGTGGTCGTGGTCCACGGCACGGCCGAGTTCCGGCCCGACGGCATAGGCGGCAACACCAACGCCCGGCTCTTCGCGGCGACGGCGAAGCGGCGCGCGAGCGGCGCTCCCGGCCCGCCCGTGCCGGCGGTGCTGCACCCGGCGCTGGGTGCCGAGCCGGGTGACCTGGTGATCCCCCGGCGGCACGGGGTCTCCGCCCTGCACGACACCGGGATGGACTCGGCGCTGCGCAACGCGGGCGTCACCACGCTCGTGGTGACCGGGGTGTCGGTCAACGTGGCGGTGACCGGCACCGTCATCGAGGCGGTGAACCGCGGGTACCAGGTCGTGGTCCCCCGCGACGCGGTCGGCGGGGTGGGGGCCGACTACGTCGAGGCGGTGCTCGACAACACCATCGCCCTGCTGGCCACGATGACCACGACCGCCGCGCTGATCGCGGCCTGGGCCGCCTGAGGCCCGACGCCGAAGGCGACGGTCAGATACGCACGTCGGGGGCTAGCTGCCGGTGAACTCGGGGGGACGGTTCTCCATGAGCGACTTCACGCCCTCGTAGCGGTCGGTGGTCTGGGTGACGAGGGCGGTGGCGTCGGCCTCCTCGTAGAACATCGTCTCCATGCTGTTGGTCAGCGACCGGCGGTACATCTGCTTCGAGATGCCCAGGCTGCGGGTGGGCCCGGCGGCGATGCGCTGGGCGAGCTCTCCGGCCGTCGCGTCGACGGCGTCACCGGGGACGAGCCGGTTGACGCAGCCCCACTCGGCGAGGGTCTCGGAGGTGATCGTGTCGGAGAGCAACATCGCCTCGTTGAGCCGGTGGAACGACAGCACGCGGGGCATGAAGAACGGGTCACCGGCGTGGGGCACCATGCCCCGGCGGGCGAACACGTGGGTCCAGCGGGCGCCCTCGGCGGCGACGACCAGGTCGGCGAGCAGCGCCATCATCCAGCCCATGCCCGCAGTGGTGCCGTTGACGGCGCTCACCACCGGTGTGGACATCTCCCAGTACGTCTTGGTGAGCTGCTGGAACGGCCGTACCGCCCGCCGGTAGTCCATCTGGCTCGGGGGCTGGGTCATCGCGCTCTTGTTCGACCCGGCCGCCGGCATCAGGTCGCCCCCGCTGCAGAACGTGCGGTCGACGCCGGTGAGCACCATGGCCCGGATCTCCGGGTCGTCGTCGACGTCGAGGAAGGTCTGCTCGAGCTCGCCGCGCATCACCATGTTGATGCCGTTGCGGGCCTCGGGGCGGTTCATGCGCACCCAGAGGACGGCGCCGTTGCGCTCGAGGATGAGGGTCTCGGGGTTCTCGATCATGCCCGCACCCTAGGGGTTCGGGTGCGGGCCCGGCCCACGGACCCGGCTCACGGGAGGACCTGCGGGCCGAGCGGTCGTCGGGTCGCGGGCGGGGCCCCACGGCGTCCGCGACCCGAGAGCGCGTCGGAGGCAGCGGGTAGCGTCAGCGGCGCATGGACCTGGGGTTCACCGAGCGAGAAGCGGCCTTCCGCGCCGAGTGCCGGGCCTGGCTGGAGGCCCACGTGCCCCGGGGCCTGCCCTCGGGAGACACCCGGGAGGGCTTCGCCCGGCACCTCGACTGGGAGCGCGCCCTGTTCGACGCACGCTTCGCGGTGGTGTCGTGGCCCCAGGAGTAAGGCGGTCGGGACGCGACCGCCATGGAGTGGCTGATCTTCGAGGAGGAGTACTACCGCGCGGGCGGGCCCCAGCGGGTCACCCAGAACGGCATCTTCCTCCTCGCGCCCACCGTGTTCGACTTCGGCACCCCGGCCCAGAAGGACCACATCCTCCCGCGCATGGCCCGGGGCGACGACCTCTGGTGCCAGGGCTGGTCGGAGCCGGGCGCGGGCAGC
>JBJSXO010000109.1:0-2417 GCA_046086425.1 Actinomycetota bacterium
CCTCGCGGCCTGCGGCGGCGGCGCGTCCACGACCCCCACCCCGGACGGCGGCGGGGCCGACGCCGCCGCCACGACCGGCGGAGACGGCGACACCGCGGCGATCGTCGAGGGCGGGATCCTGCGCATCGGCTACACGGATCCGCCGGACGGCATCAACCCGTTCGTCGGCTCGAACCAGGTCTCGTACATCATCTTCCAGGAGATGTACCCGGCCCTCGTCCAGTACGACGAGGACTTCCGGATCGTCGGCGACTGGGCCGAGTCGTGGACCGTCTCCGACGACCAGACGGTCTACACGTTCGCGCTGCAGCCCGGCGAGTGGTCCGACGGGGCGCCGCTGACCGCCGAGGACGCGGTCTGGACGATCGAGACGGTGCAGAAGTACGCGGACGTCTCGACCGGCATGATGGCCGGCTACATCGAGGGCGTCGAGTCGGCCCGCGCGATCGACGACCTCACCCTCGAGATCACGTACTCGGAGCCGCGCGCCACCGCGCTCGCGAACCTCCAGCCCTTCTACATCCTCCCGCGCCACGTCTTCTCCAAGCACGCCGACCAGGGCGGCAAGTTCCTCGACACGTGGGACATGGCCGCCGAGGGCGCGCTCGTCGGCGGCGGGCCCTTCTACGTCAAGCAGTACGACGACAAGGGCACCACCCTGCTCGAGCGCAACCCGGGCTACTACGGCCCGAAGCCGCACGTCGACGCGATCGGCATGACCGTCTACCAGAACCCCGACGCGATGGTCAGCGCCTTCAAGGCGGGCGAGCTCGACGCGATCGACAAGGTGCCCTACACGGTCGTCGGCCAGCTCGAGGAGATCCCCGGCGTGACGATCCTGCCCGGCGACGTCCCCGACGTGATCAACATCGGCTTCAACGCGAACCCGAAGAAGCGCGACCACCGCGAGCTCCTCGACCCGCGCGTGAAGGAGGCGATGGCCCACGCCGTCGACCGCCAGGCGATCATCGACACGGTCTACGCGGGCTACGCGAAGCCCGCGGCGAGCATCCTCACGCCGATCGCCGGCGACTACCTCAACCCGGACATCCAGCCCGAGGCCTACGACCTCGCGGAGGCGAACCGCATCCTCGACGAGGCGGGCTACGCGAAGGGCGACGACGGCATCCGCGTCACCCCCGAGGGCGAGCGGATGAGCTACGAGGTGATCCTCCCGACCGACATCCCCGGCCAGGACCGCAAGTTCGAGATCCTGCAGGCGGCCTGGGAGGAGATCGGCATCGAGACGACCGGCCAGGCGATGGACGGCTCGGCCGCGTGGGACGCGATGATGGCGCCCGACGGCAAGTACCTCGACTTCGACCTGCACATGTGGTCGTGGCTCGGCTACGTCGACCCCGACTTCATGCTGATGACGGTGATGTGCGACCAGTACGGCAACTGGTCGGACACGGGCTACTGCAACCCCGAGTACGACGCCCTCTACGCCAAGCAGGCCGCCGCGACGGATCCGGCTGAGCGCCAGGCGATCATCTGGGAGATGCAGGAGATCCTGTACCGCGACCGCCCCTACATCTTCATCGCGCAGACCCAGTTCGTGCGGGCCTACCAGCCGGGCTGGGGCGGGATCATGGAGCCGTACCTCGTGTACGTGTCCAAGATCCCGTGGGACACGATCCACCGCACGGAGGGCTAGCCCTCGGGCCGGTGCGGCGCCCGCTCCCCCGGCAGGGGGATCGGGCCCGTCCAGGCGCGCGTGCCGTCCGCCCCGTCGACCTCGACGCGGCCCCAGGCGCAGAACTCGGGCTCGTCGAGGTGGGCGCGCACGATCCGCCCTGCGTCGTCGCGCTCGAGGACCCGCGCCCGGTAGGCGGCCTTCGCCGGGTCGGCGCTGACCCGGCCGCCGTCCCACGGGCCCGAGGCGAGCGCGACGGCCGCGGCGGGCGAGCAGGCCACCTCGAGCCCGCCGGGGACGCGCTCCACGGCGTGGATCACGGGCCCCGTCGAGCCGTACGCGTGGCCGCGGCGCAGCGCCTCGACCACCGCCGCGGGCGTGCGCGCGGCGGTGCGCACCATCGTCCAGGCGATCAGGCTGTCGGAGCCGTCGGGATGGCCGGCCCGGTGCGCGTCGTCGGTGGCGATCGCGCCGAGCAGGAGCCCGCGCTCGGAGACGGCGTCCCAGACCGCGTCGGACAGGCCGTTGGCCTGCTCGAGCATGCAGCCCCCGTTCATGACCTCGAGGCCGTGCAGCGCACGGGCGGGCAGGATGTCGTCGGGGCCGAGCGCGCTCCAGCGCGGGTGCGCGAGGAGCGCCGCCCAGCCCCGCTCGGCGACCCACGCGGCGCAGGCCGCGAGCGTCGGGAAGGGCACGCGCGGCTCGGGTACCGCGTCGATGCCGATCGCCAGCACCTCGGTCTCGAAGGGCGCGCGAGGCAGGTCCGCGGAGAGCTCGCTGG
>JBJSXO010000110.1:0-3712 GCA_046086425.1 Actinomycetota bacterium
GGAGTTCGAGAACGCCCACATCCACGACGCCGACCGCTCGGAGTGGATCGCCTGGACCCCCTTGCTCCTCGCCATCGTGGTCTTCGGGCTCTTCCCGAACCTGATCTTCTCGGTGACCAACGGCGCCGCGTCGTCGATCACCCGGGCTTTCTCGGGCTAGGGGCCGACCCGTGACTCCGTATTTCGACTACCACGCGCTCGCGCCGGTGATCATCCTCTCGGCCGTCACCTTGGTCGCGATCGCGGTGGAGTTCGTCTGGAAGGACCGGGCCCGGCACGTCGTCCCCCAGATTGCGGGCATCGGCCTGCTCCTCGCACTGATCCCCGTGTTCTCGCTGGCGGCCGACGGCGAGACCCGCACGATGTTCGGCGGGGCCTACGTCGTCGACAACTACGCGCTGGCTTTCGCCGGCTTCTTCCTGATCGTCGGCTACGTGACCCTGCTGCTCTCGTACGACTACATCGCCGAGGGTGACTACTACCAGGGTGAGTTCTACGTCCTGCTGCTCACCTCGGTGCTGGGGATGCTCATCATGGCCTCGGCGCGCGACCTCATCTCGATCTTCGTGGCGCTCGAGACGATCTCACTCCCCACCTTCGTGCTGGCAGGTTGGCGTAAGCACGACACCCGATCGAACGAGGCGGCGATCAAGTACTTCCTGATCGGCGTCCTGTCGACCGCGATCATGCTCTACGGGATGTCGCTCATCTTCGGCATGAGCGGGTCGACGCTCCTGTCCGACATCTTCGTGTCGGCGGGCAAGGAGCAGCCCGCCCTGTTCGCAGTGGCGATCTTCCTGACGTTGGTGGGCTTCGCGTTCAAGGTGTCCGCCGTGCCGTTCCACTTCTGGGCACCTGACACCTACGAGGGTGCGCCGATGCCGGTGACGGCATTCCTGTCCGTGGCATCGAAGGCGGGTGGGTTCGTCGCGCTGTTGTCCGTGGTGTTCTTCGGTGTCTTCCCCTCGTCGGACTCATGGCAGCCGGTGCTCTGGGTCCTGGCCGCAGCCTCGATCATCGTGGGCAACCTCGCCGCGTTGCGCCAGACCAACATCATCCGAATGCTCGCCTACTCGTCGGTCGCGCAGGGCGGGTTCATCCTCGTGCCGCTTGCGGTCGCGGGGACCAACGACGCGGCAAAGTCCGGCTTCGAGGGTGTGGTGATCTACATCCTTATCTACGCTGCGATGAACCTGGGCGCGTTCGCGTGCGTGATCGCCAGCGCACGGCGGACCCGCTCGACCGAGATCAGCTCGTTCTCCGGCCTCGGGCAGACCCGCCCTGCGCTCGCGGCCACGTTCTCGATCTTCTTGTTCTCGCTGGCCGGGATCCCGCCGTTCGCAGGCTGGTTCGCCAAGTTCGTGATGTTCCGGGCGGTGCTCGACGCAGGAACCCCGGCGGCCATCGCCCTGGGCGTGATTGCCGCAGTGTTCTCGGTGGTGGCGTTCTTCTACTACGGCGCGGTCATCCGGCGGATGTGGTTCCACGCGCCGGTCGAGCTCGGTGAGCCGAGCGAGCAGAGGACTCCGGTTGCGCTCGTGGCGGCGCTCTCGCTGACGATGCTCGTGGTCGTGGTCATCGGCGTGTACCCGCAGCTCTTCGCCCGGCTCGGCGATCTGGCCTTCCGCACCGGCTAGCCCGGCGGGCGCGGTCCCGAGCCGGCCGACCCCGGGGAGACGTGATGGGTATCGAGGCCCGACTCCGCGAGCGGATCCATCGGGAGGGCCCGATCGCCTTCTCCGCGTTCCAGGAGATGGCGCTCTACGACCCCGAGGCGGGCTTCTTCACCTGGGGTGGCGCGGGCCGGGCCGGGCGTGACTTCGTCACGAGCCCCGAGGTCGGCCCGCTGTTCGGGACGCTGATGGCGCGCGCGCTCGACGACGCGTGGCACCGGCTGGGGGTGCCCGATCCTTTCGTGGTGGTCGAGGCCGGCGCCGGTCGGGGCCGCCTCGCGGCCGACGTCCTGCGCGCCGGGCCCGAGTGTGCGACCGCGCTGCGCTACGTCCTCGTGGAGCGATCGGCGCCCCTACGCGACGAGCAGCGGCAGCGGCTCCCGCTCGAACCGCCGGACGAGGCATTGGGGCCGGTCGTCGTCGTGGACGGTGAGGCTCCCGAGCCCCAGCCTGGCCAGGGCCCGATCGTCACTGCGCTCGACGCCCTCCCGGCGTTTGCGGTCACGGGAGTGGTCATCGCCAACGAGCTCCTGGACAACCTGCCCGTGCACGTGGTCGAACGCAGTGGGCGCGGGTGGCTCGAGGTCCGGGTCGACACCGACGGCGACCGCTTCGTCGAGGCGCTGGTCCCGGCGACCCCGGCGCTCGCGGCCGAGGCCGAGACGGTGGCCGAGGGTGCCCGGACCCCCGTCGGGTCACGGCTGCCCGTGCCCGCGGCGGCGCGCGCCTGGCTCGAGCAGGTGAGCGCCGGTCTGCACCAGGGCGAGGTGTGGTTGTTCGACTACGTCGACACCGCCTCGGCACTGGCTGTGCGGGGCCAGAGCGCGTGGATGCGCACCTACCGCGCGCACCGCCGGGGAGCCGACCCGCTCGTGGGGCCGGGCCAGCAGGACATCACCTGCGACCTGCCCCTCGAGTACCTGCGCCGCGTCGCCGAGCGCGTCGGGTTGCCGCTGGCCGACGCCGTGACCCAGCGCGAATGGGTGGCTCGGCACGGCATCGCCGACCTGGTCGCCGAGGGGGACCGGATCTGGCGGGAGGGGGCGGCGCGGGGGGACCTGGCGGCGATCGCGGGGCGCAGCCGTGGCGTCGAGGCGGCCGCGCTCACCGATCCGGAGGGCCTCGGCGCGCACCGGGTGCTCGTGCTGCGCCGGGCCCGGGGCTGAGCGAGAGCGCTAGCCTGCGTCCCCGTCGACGCCGAGGAGGCCCGCCATGTCCGACGCCATCGAGTCCCTCCTCCAGGAAGGCCGCACCTTCCCGCCGCCCGACGGGTTCGTGGCCGGCGCCCAGGTCCGCGACCGCGCGGTCTTCGCCGAAGCCGAAGCCGACCCGGAGGCGTTCTGGGCCCGGCAGGCCGAGGAGCTCCTCACCTGGTTCGAGCCCTGGCACACCGTGTGTGACTGGGACCTCCCGTTCGCGAAGTGGTTCGTCGGCGGCTCGCTCAATGCGTCGTACAACTGCATCGACCGCCACGTCGAGGCCGGCGCGGGCGACACGGTCGCCTACCACTGGGAAGGTGAGCCCGGCGACACCCGGACGATCACTTACGCCGATCTCCTCCGCGAAGTGAGCCGGCTCGCCAATGCGCTCAAGGCGCTCGGTGTCCGCAAGGGCGACCGGGTGTGCATCTACCTGGGCATGGTCCCGGAGCTGCCGATGGCGCTGCTGGCCTGCGCCCGCATCGGCGCTGCGCACTCGGTGGTGTTCGGCGGGTTCTCGGCGGACTCGCTGCGTGACCGGGTCAACGACGCCGGGGCCAAGGTGCTCGTCACCGGTGACGGAGCGTGGCGTCGCGGCACCGTCGTCCCCCTCAAGCAGACCGTCGACGAGGCACTGACCGAGTGCCCCGGCATCGAGCACGTGCTCGTGCTGGAGCGCACGGCCCACGGTGTCCCGATGACCGAGGGGCGCGACGTCTGGTGGCACGACCTCGTCCCGCAGCAGTCGGAGGAATGCCCACCGGAGCCGATGGACTCCGAGGACCTGCTGTACCTCCTCTACACGTCGGGGACGACCGCGAAGCCCAAGGGCATCATGCA
>JBJSXO010000111.1:0-2926 GCA_046086425.1 Actinomycetota bacterium
CCGGCCGCTCATCGCCCGGGTGATCTACAACCGCCTGTTCCTCGACATGCCGCTGCAGATCGACGCCACCCTCTCCTACGGCCAGGACCCCGACCGGCCGTTCTCCGAGCTCAAGGAGATCGACTCGCCGTACAACACCTACAAGGTGAAGGGGCTGCCGCCGACGCCGATCGCAAGCGTGACGGAGGCCAACCTCGTCGCGGCGATCCGACCGGCCGCGGTCCCCTACCGGTACTACGTCCTCACCGACACGAGTGGGCGGCACGCCTTCGCGACGACACTCGCCCAGCACAACGCCAACGTGGCGGCCGCACGCGCGAAGGGCTTGCTCTAGCGCCGGCCGTCGATGATCGCGGGGAGCGCCACCGCGGTCTGCTGTAATCGAACCGTGCACCCCGGACCCGGAGCCCCACGAGGATCGACCCGCGTGGTGGGGGTCATCGGTGACCCGGTGGTCCACTCCCGTTCCCCCGTGATACACAACGCGGCCTTCGCCGCGTGCGGGCTCGACTGGGTGTACGTCGCCTTCCCGGTGCCGGCCGGTCAGGGCCGTGCGGCCGTGACCGCCGTGCGCACGCTCGGCATCGCCGGGCTCAGCGTGACGATGCCCCACAAGGCCGAGGCCGCGTCGGCCTGCGACGAGCTGACGCCGTCCGCCGAGGCCCTCGGCGCAGTGAACACGGTCGTGAACCGGTCCGGGCACCTGGTCGGAGACTCGACCGACGGGGCGGGCCTCGTCGCGGCGCTGGCGGAGCACGGTGTGGATCCCGCGGGGCGTCGGGTCCTGGTCCTGGGCGCGGGCGGTGCCGCCCGCGCCATCGTCGACGCACTCGGACGCGCGCACGCCACCGTGACCGTCGCCGCCCGCCGCGGGGATGCCGGCGCGCGTGCCGCGGCCCTCGCGCCGGGAGCCACCGCCATCGGCTTCACCGGGCTCGACGCCGCCGTCGGGGCGGCGGACGTGGTGGTCAACGCAACGCCGATCGGCATGGGGGGCGAAGCGCCCCCGTTCGACCCGGCGCGGCTGCGGCCGGACCAGTTCGTGTACGACACCGTGTACCACCCGTCACCGACCCCGCTGCTGGCCGCCGCGAACGAGCGAGGGATCCCTGCGGCCGGCGGGGTGAGCATGCTCGTGCACCAGGCTGCGCTCGCGTTCACGATCTGGACCGGCGAGCCCGCGCCCCTCGAGGTGATGCGCGCGGCTGCGGTGGAGGGGGAGGGGTGAGCGCCGTCCTGGTCGTGGCGTGCACGGTCCTCGGACTCGGCGTCGGGCTGGTGCTCCCGGTGATCATCGACCGCGTTCCCGAGCGGGTGCCGGTGCTCGCCGGGCCGTTCCCGGAGCCGGCGCGGAGCCTGCGCACGGGTGGGGGCCGCGTCGTGGTCGTCCTCACCGGCGCGCTGTTCGGGGCGACCGCCGTACGCATGGGTGCGGTGTGGGTGCTCCCGGCCTACCTGCTCCTGGTCGGTGCCTTGGTGGCCCTGTCGGTGATCGACCTGCGCTGGTTCCTGCTGCCCAACCGGATCGTGTTCCCGCTCGCCGCCGCGTCGCTGGTGCTGCTCGGGTTGGGCGCGCTCGCCGAGGCCGAGGCGTCGGCGTACGGCCGGTCCGTGCTCGGGGGCGTGGTGTCGTTTCTCGTCTTCGCGCTGCTGCACGTCGTATCGCCGCGCAGCATGGGCTTCGGTGACGTGAAGCTGGCGTTCGTGCTCGGCCTCTTCCTCGGGTACCTGGGCTGGGGTGAGGTGGTGCTCGGCCTGTTCCTGGGGTTCCTATACGGGGCCGTGATCGGTATCGGGCTGATCTTCGCTGGTGTGCGGTCGCGAAAGGACCACGTGCCGTTCGGTCCATTCCTCGCCGCGGGAACGGTCACCGCGATCCTGGTCGGCGCGGAGATCCTCGACTGGTGGGCCCGGTAGGCGAGCACCGGACCGGGAATCCTCCGCCAGGGCGGCCGGGGCCCGGAGTATCCTGAGGAGTCGTGCTTCGCTACCTGACGGCCGGGGAGTCCCACGGCCCGGCGTTGGTCGTCGTCGTCGAGGGGATGCCGGCCGGTCTGCCGATCACGATCGAGACGGTCTCCGACGAACTCGCCCGGCGGCGGCTGGGGTTCGGGCGGGGTCCCCGCATGCGCTTCGAGCGTGACGACGTGGAGTTCATCGGGGGCGTGCGCCACGGTGTGACCCTCGGATCACCGGTGTCGATCATCATCCACAACACCGAGTGGCCGAAGTGGCAGGAGGAGATGGCCGCGGCACCGGGAGCGACGGAGAAGCCGCTACGGACGCCCCGGCCCGGTCACGCCGACCTCGTCGGCATGCAGAAGTACGGGACCAACGACGCCCGCAACATCCTCGAGCGCGCCAGCGCGCGCGAGACCGCGGCCCGTGTCGCGGCCGGGGCGCTGGCCAAGGCGATGCTCGCGCACCTCGGGACCCGCGTGATCAGCCACGTGGTGCAGATGGGTGCGGCCCGGGCGCCGGGGGAGCCCCGCCCGCGACCCGAGGATCTCGAGCAGGTCGACGGGTCCCCGGTGCGCTGCTTCGACGCGGCGGCCGAGGCCGCCATGATCGCCGAGGTCGAGGGTGCGGCGAAGGTGGGGGACTCGCTCGGCGGTCTCGTAGAGGTGCTCGGCTACGGGGTCCCCGCCGGACTCGGGAGCCACGTCCACTGGGACCGTCGCATCGATGGCCTGCTCGCCCAGGCGCTGATGAGCATCCAGGCCATGAAGGGCGTCGAGATCGGAGACGGGTTCACCGTCGCCGGGGTGCGGGGGAGCGAAGCCCACGACGAGATCTTCTGGGACGCCGCCGCCCGCGGCTACACCCGGGGATCGACGCGGGCGGGCGGGACGGAGGGCGGCATGACCACCGGCGACCTGCTCGTCGCCCGGGCCGCCATGAAGCCGCTCGCCACGCTCAACCGGCC
>JBJSXO010000112.1:0-6896 GCA_046086425.1 Actinomycetota bacterium
CGGCAACCTGCGCGCCGCCGGTGATCGCCACGAGATCCGTGATCGCGCGCGCCGGCGTATCCGCACGATCTTCACCTGCTACTCGTTCCTGTCGCTGCTCTGGATCGTGCCGTTCGGCATCGTGTCGTCGTCGCTCGAGGCGCTGGCGTTCATGTTCAGCCGTCGGCGAGTCGAGGCCTTCGCCGAGGCCCGGGCCTGGTGGTGGAACCTCCTGCGCCCCGGTCGGTACCGCCGAGCTCGTTCGCGTGCGCAGTCACGCCGCACCGTGCACGACCTCGATCTCTGGGAGCTCCAGCTCGGGTGGGTGGCGCGAGTGCGGTCGTTCCTCACGCACCACCATGCGGACGAGCGTGTCGAGTCGATCGGTGACCGGATTCGCGCGTGGACGGACCGGGTCAGTGACGCCCTGCGCCATCCGGGAACGGCGGCGTTCGTCGCTTTCCTCGGATTCCTCGCGCTCGGCTCGCGCAAGATCATCAGCGACGGCGTGCCCGGTGTCGCGACGCTCGTCCCGTGGCGCGGGGTGCGGTCGACGCTCGACGCGTTCGGCTCGGCGTGGCGCGATACCGGGCTCGGTGCCCCGAAGCCGGCGACGGGAGCGCTCGCGGCGATGGCGGGGCTCACCGCAGCCACCCTGAACCATCCCGGGCTGGCGCAGACGGTCGCGGTGGTCGGCGCGTTCGTCGTCGGTCCACTGGGGGTGTCCCGACTCGTCCGCCGGCTGGGCGCCCGTCGCGGGCCGGCCATGACCGCGGCGATCCTCTACGGCATCAACCCGGTCGTCCGCAACGCAGTTGCCAACGGGCGCCTCGGTCCGATCGTGCTGTTCGCCGCCGCACCGTTCATCGTGCTGCTCTTCGTGCGGGCCGCAGGCTTTGCCGGACTCACGTTCTCGGGACGTCGCCTCCGCGCTCTGCTCGGCGTCGCGGTCCTGTCGGCGGTCACGATCGCCTTCTTCCCTCCAGCGGCGCTGTTCGTCGGGCTCGTCGCGCTTGCGATGCTGCTCGGCTCGATCTGCACGGGTCGCGACGTCGTGGCGTCGCTGCGGGGATTCGGCGTAGCCATCGGCAGCGTCGTGCTCGCCGGCGCCCTCCTGGTCCCGTGGTCGTTCACCGTGCGCGATCTGCGTGCCGATCCGGCTGCGTTCGGAGTCGCGTTCCGATTTCCCGACCTCGCGCTCGACGCAGTGATGAGGTTCCACACCGGCCCGGCGGGCAGCGGTATCGCGAGTTGGGGTCTCTACGCGCCTGCGCTCTTCGCGTTGGCGGTGGCGACCGGCGACCGGCTGGCGTGGGTAGCCCGGGCGTGGTTCCTGGTGGTGATCGGGATCGCAGTCGTCTACGTCCCGTCGCAGGTCTGGCCCGACGCGTCGGTCCCGGCTCCCGAGGGCGCGCTCACTGCGAGTGCGCTCGGGCTCGCTCTCGCCGCCGGACTGGGGATCGGTGCGTTCGTCGACGAGCTGCGCCGGGCGCGCTTCGGATGGCGCCAGGTCGCTGCGGTCGTCGCCGGCCTCGGTCTGGCGGCGGCGGCGCTCGGCTTCGTCACGGACTCGGTGGACGGCCGGTGGCACGCGGCCCGATCGGGCTGGGGCCAGTCACTGTCGTTCACGAGCGAGCGCGTCTTCGAGGGTGGCTTCCGCATCCTGTGGGTCGGGGATCCCGCAGTGCTGCCCACGGACCCTTTCGAGGTCCGCAACGGGATCGCCTACACGCTCACCGCGGACGACCCGGGAGACGCCCGGGACGTGGTGCGGGCGCCCCGCCAGGACGCGGACGCCGTGGTGGTCGATGCCGTGTCGCTCGCGCTCGACGGGCGGACGAACCGGCTCGGTCGCCTGGTCGCCCCGATGGGAGTGCGCTACGTGGCTGCGCCGGTTCGCAACGGCCCCGGGGGGCCCCAGGGGGCGCGAATCGTGGGACTGAAGCGGCGCCTCGCTGATCAGCTCGACCTCGCCGAGCTCGGAGTCGAGTCCGGGCTCGTGCTCTACGAGAACACTGCGTGGTTCCCCGTCCGTGGGGTTGCCGCCGAGCCGTCGGACGTCCCCACCGGAACGCGCCGCCCGATCCCCGCCTCGCTGCGGACCGACCTGGCCGGCCAGGTGGAGCCGCTGGGTGACGGTCCTGTCGGCCCGGGCCAGATCGTGGATGCGCAGGCCTACGACGCTGCGTGGGAAGCCGTAGCCGGTGGTCGTGCGCTGCGGCACGAGACGGGGTTCGGCTGGGCGAACACGTGGGCACTCCCGGCCAAGGGTTCGGTGTCGCTGCGCTTCGCCGACCAGCGCACGACGACGCTGTTGGTCGCGGGGCAGGCCGCCTTGTGGCTCGTCGTGCTCGTCGTGGCGTGGACGGGCCGCCGCCGGCGGCTCGGGGCCGATCGCGGCTCCACGCAGTCGCGTGCCGCGCGGCGGGAGGAGGCCGAGCTGCGCCGCAGGTTGCAGGCCGAGGACCGCGACCGCCGCCGCCGCGGCACGCTCGATGACGATTTCTGGGCCGACGCATGAGCGGGCGAGACGGCGGGCGAGACGACTCCTGGGCGTCGGACGACGACCCGGCGGCCGCGGATCGGGCCGACGACGGCCTCGGCGGGCCCGAGACGGTCGGGTACGACGAGTCGGGGTACGACGAGTCCGCGGCCGACGCCTGGCGTGCCGCCGACGACGAGGCGGAGGCCCCCCGGGTGACCGGTGGCCATCGTCGTCCCCGCAGCCGAGCCGCGCGTGTGGTCGTCCTGGTGGTGCTGCTCGCGTTGCTGTCGGGCGGGCTCGTGTTGGGACGCCGGACCGCCGAGGTCCCGACGGTGCGGGTCGCCGCTGCCGGTCTCGACGGTCCCGAGGTGCCGCCGGCCGACGCGGTCTCCACCGCTTGGTACTGCGCCGCAGGAACGTCGAGCGACGACGGGCCCCAGGACGAGACCGTGTACGTGGCGAACCTCTCGCCGAAGCGCATCACCGCCGACGTCACCGTCGATCCCGGCGGTGACGAGGAATCGAGAACCGTGACGCTGCGGGTCGGTCCCTACGAGCGGGGGAGCCTGCCCGTCTCCGACGTCATGACCGTCGACAGCCCGGGGGTCGTGGTCGAGGTGGCCGGCGGCGCCGCAATCGTGGAACACGAGATCCGCTCGACCGCCGACATCGCCATGAGCCCGTGCGCCCACTCCTCGGCCACTCGGTGGTTCTTCGCGAGCGGGGGGACGCCCCAGGGCGCGACGCAGACGCTCGAGCTGTACAACCCCTTCGGCGACGACGCGATCGTCGACATCGCCTTCCTCACCGACGGTGGGGTCCAGGAGCCCCAGGCGCTCCAGGGCTTCGTCGTCGGGCGCCGGAGCAAGGTGCGTGTCCCCGTCACCGACGTGGTCCCGCGCCAGGAGCGCATCGCCACGGTGGTGCGCACGAGAACCGGCCGGGTGGTGGCCGAGCAGGTCCGGACGGTCGACGGCACGGACGGGATCGACGGTCTCACCCTGTCGCTGGGCGTGCCGTCGCCGCGACGGCAATGGAGCATCCCGGTCGGCGCGGCCGAGACCGGAGTCGCCGGTGCGGTCTCGATCGCCAATTTCGGGCTGACGCCCGCCTCGGTCGAGGTGTCGATCCTGCTCTCGGGCGAGGGCGTGCTCGTGCCCGAGACGATCGACGTCCCGTCGCGCTCGGTCGTCCGGTTCGACCCCAGCGAGCGGATCCCGGCCGGCACCGCCTACTCCCTCGTCGCGCAGGTCCAGGGGGACGACGTCGTGGTCGCCGAGGCCGACGTCGCCGGGGTCGAAGGGGTGGCCACCACCATCGGGTCGGCCTTCCGGGCGCGACGGTGGGCCCTGGCCGGGGCGCCGGTGGGTGCGTCGTCCGCAGTGGTCGCGATCAACCGGGGCCCGACGCCGGTGACGGTGGAGCTACGCGCCTACACCGCAGGCGACGTCGACAGCCCGCGTAGCGCACCGGCCATCGTCGTCGCACCGGGCAAGTCGGCGCGCTTCGACCTCGACGAGTGGGGCATCGACCCCGACCAGGTGCTCCTGGTCTCGGCCGAGGGGCCCATCGTGGTGGGTCGGGAGACCTACCTGGGCGGCTTGTCCCTCGCCCTGGCCGTGCCGTACCCGTCCTGAGATGGTCGCCCGACTGCTGATCGCCGCCGTCATCGTCGCGATCGTCTTCGTCGTGGCGTGGGGTACACGCCGCCGCGCCCGTCCGGCCCCACCTCCGCGTGCCCCGTACCCCACGCCGCAGCAGCTCGACCGAGCCGACTTCCCGCGTCCAGAGGCCCCGTGGCTGGTCGCGTACTTCTGGTCGCGTACCTGCGACTCGTGTGTGGGCCTCGCGCCGAAGGTGGCGGTGCTGGACAGCGCCGCGGTGAGCACGTGCGCGCTCGAAGCCTCGGACCACCGAGATCTCCACCGGCGCTACGAAATCGCAGCCATCCCCATGATCCTGATCGCCGACGCCGAAGGTGTGGTGCGGCGGGCGTTCGTGGGTGCGCTCAGCGCCACCGACCTGTGGGGAGCCTTGAGCGACGTGCGCTCAGCCGGGAGCGTTGTCGAACCGGGATCTCGACCCCTCGAGGACTGAGCCCTCGGGCTCCACCGGCGACGGGAGCTCGGCGTCGCCGGGGCGCACCTCGGTGACGGTCCCGTCGGCGTGGCGGATCTTGCGGAAGCCGCCGGCGGTGCGGCCCATGGCCGCGTCGACGAGACGGGAGACCTCGTCGCCGTCGATCGTCTCGTGCTCGAGGAGCGCGCGGGCCACGGCGTCGAGACCGGCGCGGTGCTCCTCGAGGATCTTGCGGGCGCGGGCTTCTTCTTCGCGCAGGATGCGCTCGACTTCCTCGTCGATCACGCGTGCAGTCTCGTCGGAGTAGTCGCGCGTGTGCATCAGATCCTCGCCCAGGAACACTGCGCCCTGGCTGCCCCACGCCATCGGGCCGATGCGCTCGGACATGCCCCACTCCCGGGCCATCTTGCGGGCCAGCTCGGTGATCCGCACCAGGTCGTTCTGCGCCCCGGTGGAGAGGTGCCCGAACACGATCTCCTCGGCGAGCCGCCCGCCGAGCGCCACCCCGATGGAGTCGGTGATGTACTCGAGCTTGTAGATGTGGCGCTCTTCGACCGGCAGCTGCTGGGTGACGCCCAACGCCATGCCCGTGGGCAGGATCGTGACCTTGTGAACGGGGTCGGCGTTGTCGAGGACGTACGCGAGCACGGCGTGCCCGCCCTCGTGGTAGGCGACCACCTCCTTCTCCTCCTCGGTGAGCGCCATCGACTCGCGCTTGAGGCCCATGAGCACCCGATCGCGCGCGGCCTCGAAGTCCTCGGCGTGTACGAGCTTGGCGCCCCGCCGCACGGCGAACAACGCCGCCTCGTTGACGAGGTTGGCGAGGTCGGCGCCGCTCATCCCCGGCGTACCGCGCGCGATGATCTCGATGTCGACGTCGTCGGACACCTTCTTGTTCTTGAGGTGCACCCGCAGGATCGCCACCCGCTCGTCCTGGGTGGGCAGGGGCACCACGATCTGGCGGTCGAAGCGGCCGGGCCGCAGCAGTGCCGGGTCGAGCACGTCGGGACGGTTGGTCGCCGCCATCACCACGATGCCCTCGGTGGCCTCGAAGCCGTCCATCTCCGCAAGCATCTGGTTCAGGGTCTGCTCGCGCTCGTCGTGGCCCCCGCCGAGCCCGGCACCGCGCTTGCGGCCGATGGAGTCGATCTCGTCGACGAAGATGATCGCCGGAGCCTGCTTGCGGGCAGTCTGGAACAGGTCTCGCACGCGGGCGGCGCCGACGCCGACGAACATCTCCATGAAGTCGGAGCCGGTGACCGAGACGAACGGCACGCCGGCCTCACCGGCAACGGCGCGCGCGATGAGGGTCTTGCCCGTGCCGGGCGGCCCGACGAGCAGCACTCCCTTGGGGATCCGGGCGCCGATCTCCTTGAACTTGGCCGGATGCTTGAGGAAGTCCACGACCTCGGCGATCTCCGCCTTGACGGGGCCGTACCCGGCGACGTCGTCGAAGATCGTCTTGGGCTTCTCGGTCGAGTACACCTTGCCCCGGCTGCGCCCGATGCTCATGAGGCCGCTGGCCTGCGCCGAACCCCGGCGCATCATCCAGACGAACAGGCCGACGATCACGAGGATCGGCAGCATCAGCGGGAGGATGCTGTCGAGGAAGATGTTGGGTTGGTCGCTCGTGTACTCGAGGGTGACGCCCTGCTCGTCGAGCAGTTCGAGGGTGCTCTCGGGCAGGTCGTCGTTGGGGCCGTCGGTGGTGAAGGTGTCGGCGCCCTCGACGGTCCCGCGGAAGTCGCCGGTGATGTCGCCGTTGGTCTTGTTGAACGTGACCTTGGCAACCTGGCCGGCCTCGACCTTCTTGATGAACTGCGAGTAACTGAGGCTCTTGGCGCCCGAGTCGCTCCGCGACAGGTTCGGGATGAAGAACACGAGGACGAGGAGTCCGACGAGCAGCCAGGGGAGGAACTTCACCCACGGCGCGCCGGGCTTGGCGTCACCGGAGGGACTCGGGGGCCCTCCCGCGCTGCCGTCGGGACGGCGACCCGGCGGCGGTTCGGTCGGTGGGCGGGACATCGGCTGCTCCTCGGGAGCGCAGGCGCTCCGCGAATCGGGTGACCCCATGGTACGGCCCGCCGGTGCGCCCGGGGCCACGCCGGGGGCGCGACGCAGGCGGCCCGGCGGTGACGTCGGCCACAGCCGGTGCCGACGGTCGCCGGACGCGTGGGCGAGCGCCGTAGCATCCCCCGTCGTGGATCGCACGCCGTGGCCCCTGGCCCGTGCCCGGCTTCGGTGGGGGCTGCCGGACGTCCTGGTCGCGTGGCTGGCGGGCCTGGTGCTCGCGGTCGTCTTCACGGCGTTCGCCGCGGCGGCGAGTCCTGCGCTCGCCGACCGCCTCGCCGAC
>JBJSXO010000113.1:0-5926 GCA_046086425.1 Actinomycetota bacterium
GTGAGAGGCTTCGAACATGCATGTCCACCTGGTCGATGGCACCTACGAGCTCTTCCGGCACTACTACGCGCGGCCCGAGCACCTCGACGACGACGGCATCGACGTCGGGGCCGTGCGCGGCGTCGTGGCGTCGGTCCTCGACCTGCTCGAGGGTGGCGCCACCCACCTCGGCGTCGCGACCGACCACGTGGTGGAGTCGTTCCGTAACGACCTCTGGGACGGGTACAAGACCGGGGAGGGGATCGATCCAGTGCTGTTCGCCCAGTTCCCGATCCTCGAGGAGGCCCTCGAGGCGCTCGGGGTCGCGGTGTGGCGCGCCGTCGACGTCGAGGCCGACGACGCGCTGGCGTCGGCGAGCGCAGTGGCGGTCGCCGACGAGCGGGTGGAGCGGGTGTTCATCTGCACCCCCGACAAGGACCTGGCGCAGTGCGTGCAGGACCCGGTGGTCGTGCAGTGGGACCGGCGGGCCGGCGTGCACTACGACGAAGCCGGAGTGGTGGCGAAGTTCGGTGTCTCGCCGGCGTCGATTCCCGACTGGCTTGCGCTCGTGGGCGACAGCGCCGACGGCTTCCCTGGATTGGCAGGCTGGGGTGCGAAGTCGGCCGCGACCGTCCTCGCCCGCTACGGCTCCCTCGACGACATCCCCGAGCCCCCGTGGGACGTCACCGTGCGGGGCGCGGCCAGGCTTGCGACGACCCTCGCCGAGGCGCGTGAGGACGCGCGCCTGTTCCGGGTGCTCGCGACGCTGCGCACCGACGCCGACGTGGGCAACGTCGACGACTGGCATTGGAGCGGGCCGACCGCGGCGTTCGGCGCGTGGAGCGCGCGCCTGGGCTCGGCCCGCCTCGTGACCCGGGCCGAGACGCTCAGCCGGGCCAGAGCGGAGTAGGGATCTCGAAGCCCACCGGCGTGCCCCAGCGGTTGCGGTACGAGACCTTGTGCACCGGGATGCGGGGGGCCACCCGCCACCGGCCGGTGGGGTAGCCGAAGGTCACGCACGACCCGAAGGTCCAGCCCTCCTCCACGGGCACGCCGAGGATCTCGAGCACCTCGGGCAGCTCGAACACGAACGCCACTGTCCAGGCCGAGCCCACGCCCTCGGCCCGCGCCGCCAGCATCGCCGACCAGGTCGACGGGTGGATCGAGCCCCCGGTCGGGTCGCCCATCGCGAAGCTGAACAGCATGAGCGGGTAGTCCTCGAAGTGGTCGGCGAGGTGCTGGGCCGACCGCTGCACACGCAGGATCTGCGCGTTGCCCGGCTCGTCGGGGTCGGCGACCGCCTCGACCAGCCGGTCCTTGTAGACCACCTCCCACACCTGGTCGAGACAGCGCCGGTAGATCGGGCCGAGCCGGGCGAGGATCTCGCGGTCGTCCACGAGGAGGAAGCGCCAGGTCTGGCTGTTGCCGCCGCTCGGGGCGCGGATCGCCGCGTCGAGGATCTTCTTCTGCACCTCCTCGGGAATCGGCTCCGAGGTGACCCGGCGCATGGCCCGGGTGGTGTACAGGGCTTCGTAGACGTCCATCGGAGGCCAGCCTGGCACACGCGAGGCCCGGGGGGCGGCTCCGGCTCGTCGGGTGCCCGTCGCCCGGTCGGTCGGGAGTGGCAGACTCCCCGGCGTGACGAGCAGCGAACCCAGAGTGGCCCTGGTGACCGGAGGTGGGCGGGGCATCGGCGCCGCGATCTCGCTCGCCCTCGCGACGGACGGATACGACGTCGCCATCAACTACCGCCGTGACGAGGCCGCGGCCCGAGCCACGGCCGAGCAGGTCGCCGCGCTGGGCCGCCGGGCCGAGGTGTACGCAGCCTCCGTGGACGACCTCGACGCCGACCGGGCCATGGTCGACGCGGTGCTCGGCGACTTCGGCTACGTCGACACGCTCGTGCACAGTGCCGGCATCGCCAGCCGCGGGCAGTCGGTGGTCGACACCGACCCGGCCGAGATCGAGCGCGTGTGGCGCACCCACGCGTTCGGGGCCTTCGCGCTCTGCCAGTTGGTGGTCCCGAGCATGCGCACCCGGCCCCGAGGCGACGTCGTGTTCATCTCGAGCGCAGCGACCAAGGCCATGGGCGGCTACTCGTCGCCGTACAACATGGCCAAGGCGGCGATGGAGGCCCTGGCGCGCACGCTGGCCAAGGAAGAACTCCCGCACGGGATCCACGTGAACGTCGTGGCACCGGGCCTCGTCGACACCGAGATGGGCCGGCGGCTGGCCAAGGCGGCCATGGGCGCCGGCGACGACATCCACTCCATCGACGGGCGGATGCCGTTCGGGCACGTGTGCAGCCCGGAGGAAGTGGCCGACGTCGTCGCCTGGGTGGTGTCGGACGCAGCCCGCTACGTGAACAACCAGTGCATCGGCGTCGACGGCGGTGCCTACTGAGCCATCGGCTCGGTCAGGGCCGGACGTGGTCGAAGCCGAACCGGCCCTTGATGCACAGGTTCCCGCTCGTGACCGAGCTGTCATGGGGGGAGGTGACCTTCACGATCCGGTCCGTCGCGTCGTCGCCCACCCCGTGCTGGACGTGCAGCGAGAGCACACACCCGACACCGCAGAACGCGCAGACCGTGTCGGTACGCGTCTGTCGTTCCTCGTCCCAGGTGCCGTTGGCGCGCATCTCGTGCTCGGAGCGGAACATCAAGGCGTCGGTCGGGCAGACCTCGATGCAGTTCCCGCAGTAGACGCACGCCGACTCGGGGAGGGCTCGGTCGTGCTCGGTGGACACCGTCGACCCGAACCCGCGCCCGGCAATCGCGATCGCAAACGTGTGCTGCCACTGCTCGCCGCACGCGTCGACGCACTGGTAGCAGAGGATGCACTTCGAGTAGTCCCTGACGTAGAGGTCGTTGTCGACCTTCGCCGGATGCGCGACGGTCTCGGCCGCCGGGCCGAACCGGTCGGGCTCAGCGCCGTAGCGGGTGTTCCACTCCGCGACTGCATCGGTGAGGGAGAGGTCGACGCTGCTGCCGAGCAGCTCGAGCACGGTCCGGCGCGCGTGGCGTACCCGTTCGCTGTCGGTGGCGATGTCCATTCCCGGCTCCACCCGCTGGGAGCACGCAGGCACCAGGGTCCGCCGTCCGGTCACCTCCACCACGCACACGCGACAGACGTTGCGCGCAGTGATCGTGTCGCCGTAGCAGAGGGTCGGCGTGTCCACACCGGCAGCGATGCAGGCGTCGAGGATCGTCATGCCGTCGGCGACTTCCACGTCGACGCCGTCGATGCGCACCTCCGTCACGACCGACCCCCGAACACCCCGAAATCGTCGAGCGCGCTCTCCACCGCGTTCCACGCGCTGTGCCCGAGTCCGCAGATCGAGGCGTCACGCATCGCGGCACCGACGTCGCGCAGACGGGTGAGCTCCTCGTCGGCCGAGCCGAGCGGTCGACCGGCGGCCAGCCGATGGAGCGCCTCCTCCTGGCGCACGGTGCCGACCCGGCAGGGCACGCATTGCCCGCAGGACTCCTCGCGGAAGAAGGCGGCGACGCGCAGCACGGTCTGGGCGAGGTCGTGCGTGTCGTCGAGCACGATCACTGCGCCGGACCCGAGGGTGGCGCCGATGGCCCGGGTGGCCTCGGGCGTGAGGGCCACGTCGACGTCGGCGGGGCCCACGAAGGTCCCCGACGCCCCGCCGAGCAGGACGGCCTGGAGCATGCGGCCCTCGGGGAGCCCGCCCGCGAGGTCGAGGAGCGTGGCGAGCGAGGTGCCCATGGGCACCTCGTAGACCCCGGGGCCCCGCACGGCACCCGAGACCGCGAACAACTTCGTCTCCTCGCCCGGGCCAGCGGGGTCGAGGATTCGCAGCACGTTGGCCAGCGTCTCCACGTTGTGCACCAGCGTGGGGGCGCCGAACAGGCCGGCGTCGACCGGGAACGGGGGCTTGGAGCGGGGCTCGCCGCGGAAGCCCTCGATCGAGCTGAACAGCGCGGTCTCCTCGCCGCAGATGTACGCGCCCGCGCCCCGGCGGATCTCGATCCGGAACGGCGCACCGAGCCCGGCGTCGTCGCCGAGGAGACCGGCCGCCTCCACGGTCGCAATGGCCCGGGCGATCCGGGCGCGGGCCTCGGGGTACTCGTCGCGCACGTACACGATCCCGTGCTCCGCGCCGACCGCCCAACCGGCGATGGTCATCGCCTCGACGGTCGCGAAGGGGTCGTGCTCGAGCAGGACCCGGTCCTTGAAGGTGCCGGGTTCGGACTCGTCGGCGTTGGCGATCACGTACTTGACCGGTCCGGGCGCAGCGGCGACCGCCGCCCATTTTCGACCCGCCGGGAACGCGGCGCCGCCCCGGCCGGCGAGGCCGCTCTCGCTGATCCGGGCGCGCACGGCGTCGGCACCGATCGTGCGTGCGTGGTCGAGTGCGGCGTACCCGCCCCGGGCCCGGTAGTCCTCCAGGCTGGCCGGATCCACGACGCCGACCCGCCGGAGCAGCACCCGGGCGCCTGCCGGCTGGGGAACCGGCGCCACCGCCACCGGCGCGACCGCAGCGCCCCCCTCGGTCTCGAGCACGGCCGGAGCCTGCTCACAGCGGCCGAGGCACGGTGCCTCCAGCACCGCCGGATCGTCGTCGCCGGGTGCGCGCGCGCCGGCGGCGACACAGACCACGTCGGTACACACCCGGCGGACCCGGCGGGGCCGCGGGGTGAGGGAGAGCGAGCCGTAGAACGACGCCACGCCGAAGACCTCCGCCCGGCCGAGGCCAAGCCGCGCGGCGATGGCGTCAAGAGCCTCCGGGGAGCACCAGCCCTCGGCGTCGTGCACCTCGTGGAGCGCGGGCAGGAGTTCGTCGCGGCGCGGCCGGGTCGGCGGCGGACCCCAGGGCTCGGTCATCGAGGGCACGGTAGCCCCGGCATCACGCGCGACCGAGCCGCTCCACGCGGATGGCGGTGGCCTTGAACTCCGCGGTGCCCGACTTCGGGTCGGTGGCGTCGATGGTGAGCACGTTGGTGTCGACCTCGTCGGAGGCGTGCATGGTCATGAACGCCAGGCCGGCGTACAGGCCGGGGTCGACACGTACCGGGGCCACCACGGCGCCACGCCGTGACACCACCCGCACGGCCTCGCCCGGCGCTACGCCGAGCGTGACCACGTCGTCGGGAGACAGGTCGATGGTCTCCCTGCTGCGGCGCGGCGAGCGGAACCGCCGGGACTGGACCCCGGTGTTGTACGAGTCGAGACGCCGCCCGGTGGTGAGGCGGATGGGGTAGTCGGGAGTGAGCGGGTCCACCGGCGGCTCCCACTCCACGACCGAGAACGGCGCCGGGGCGCCCCGGTCGGCCGGGTCGTCGGCCCAGAGCCGCCCGTGCAGGTACGGCGGCGCGAGCTCGGTCTCCGACGGGCAGGGCCACTGGATCCCGCCCAGGGCCTCGATGCGCGCCCAGCTCATGCCGGTGTGGGTCGGCGCGACGCTACGCAGCTCGTCCCAGACCGCTTCGGGATCGGGCGTACCCCACTCGCAACCCAGGCGCCCGGCGAGGGCGAAGAGAATGTCGAGGTCGTCGCGGGCGCCTTCGGGCGGTCGCACGGCAGCCCGCACCCGCTGCACCCGCCGCTCCGAGTTGGTGACGGTGCCCTCGCTCTCGCACCACGCCGCCGTAGCCGGGAGCACCACGTCGGCGAGCTCGGCGGTGCGGGTGAGGTACAGGTCTTGCACGACGAGGTGGTCGAGACCGGCGAGGAGGCGCCGGGCCCGGGCGACATCGGCCTCGGACTGCGCCGGGTTCTCGCCCATCACGTAGACCGAGCGCAGCGAGCCCTCCGCCATTGCCTCGAACATCTCGCTGAGGTTCAGTCCCACCTCGGCCGGGACCGGCGCGCCCCACACCGCTTCGACGCGGGCGCGCGCCGCAGGGTCGGTGAGATCCTGGAACCCGGGGAGCCGGTTGGGGAGGGCGCCCATGTCGCCACCGCCCTGGACGTTGTTCTG
>JBJSXO010000114.1:0-3946 GCA_046086425.1 Actinomycetota bacterium
CCCAGATCCCGATGGGACGCATGGGCACGCCGCGCGAGATCGCAAACGCCGCGCTGTTCCTCGCGTCCGACGAGTCGAGCTACTTCACCGGGGAGATCCTCCACCCCGACGGCGGCTTCTACACCGAGTGAACCGCTACCAGGTCCAGGCGTAGCGCTCGTCGGGCCAGTAGACCGTGCCTGCGGCGTTGAGCGCCTCGGCGTCACCCGAGCGGCCGAGCCACTCGAGGATCTCCCGCGTGTGCTCGCCCACCCGCGGCGGCGGGCCGAAGACCCGGGCCGGCGTGTCGGAGAAGTTGATCAGCTCCCCGAACTGGCGCATCCGCCCGACGATCGGGTGGTCGTACTCCACCACCAGCCCGAGGCGCTCGGCGTCGGCGTCGTAGAGCGGCCGGTGCCCACCCTCGGTCTGGATCGGCACCTCGTTGGGGACGCCGGCGTCGTCGAGGGCGCGTGACCAGTTGATCGCGGTCTTCGTGTGGAACGCGGCCTCGAGCGCGCCGGCGACGGTCCAGCGGTCGTCGTCGTCGGGCACGCCGAGGGTGGCGACCAAGGCGGCCCACTGCTCGGGGCGCAGGGCCGCGACCTGGATCCACCAGTCCTGGGTCGCGTAGAGCCGGTACTCGGGCCCGAAGCCGTGCTGGCCGATGTCCACCTTGGGCCGGAACGAGGGGGTGCCGTCGGCGCGCAGCAGCACGTCGGACGCGTGCCACGCGCCCCCGTCCATGAGCGAGGTCCACAGCTCCTGGCCCTCGCCGGTCCGGTCGCGGTGCACCACGGCGGCGAGCACGCCCACGACCGAGAGCATCGCGTTCGCCGCGTCGCACATGCCGAACCGGTAGTAGAGCGGCGGGTGCCCGTGCTGCACGCCACCGAGCTCGTACTCGAGCCCGGCCGACGCCTGGTAGAGGGGATCGAGGCCACCGAACTCGGCGAGCGGACCGTGGAGCCCGTACGCGTAGGTGTTGCAGTAGATGACGTCGGGGTTGACGCGCGCGCAGGCCTCGTAGTCGAGCCCGAGGCGTGCCGCGGTTCCTTTGGTCATGTTGTGGTGCACGACGTCGGCCTTGGCCACGAGCTCGAGGGCGAGGGCGAGCCCGTCGGGGTCCTTCAGGTTGATGGCGATGTCGCGCTTGCCGCGCTGGCATCCGAAGTACGGCGCAGCGGCCATGCGCATGCCGTCACCGGTGACCGGCTCGACCTTGATCACGTCCATGCAGAGGTCGCCGAGGATCATCGGGCCGAACGGGCCGGCGAGATACTGGCCGAAGTCGAGGAGAACGAGGCCGTCGAGGGGGCCGCGCGCCTCGCCGGGCTCGGCGAGCGCCCGGACCCGCACCGCCGGGTCGCCCATCGACCGGAGGGGCTCGGCGGCGGGTCCGGGGCCGGGATCCGGCACGCGGGTGATGGCGGCGATCTGAGGGTCGGTGAGCCCGACCGAGCCCCACACCTCGGCGTTGTGCTGGCCGATCCGGGGCTGGCCGCCGGTGATCGCGCCGGGGCTGCCGAGCAGGTGCACGGGGACCCCGAGTTGGGTGGTGGCGCCGAGGTCGGGGTCGTCGACGGTGACCACCATGTCGTTGGCGACGAGCTGGGGGTGGGCGAACTGGTCCTCGGGCTCGATGATCGCCTCGACGGCGTGGTTGTTTGCGACCAGAGCGGCCACGAAGTCGTCGCGCTTCCAGGTCTTGATGGCTTCGCGCTGGCGGTTGGCGACGAGCGTGTGGGCCTCGATGGGCAGGAGGCCTTCGAAGACCTCGGGCGCTAACGGCTCGAGCCCGAGGATGTCGTCGATCGACTGCTTGGGGGTGAGTCCGCTCATGACGCTCAGGTGGGCCCAGCCGTCGGCGCACTCGAAGATCATGGGCTGGTGCACGCCGGGCGGGTCGGTCTTGGCCATGATCCCGTAGTAGGCCGCGTCCCCGGTCTGGGTGTCCTGCCAGATCTGCGTGCTGTAGAGCCAGGCACCCTGGAGGAGGCTGGTCTGGACGTGCTGGCCCGTGCCGCTCGACGCCCGCGCGTGGAGCGCGGCGAGGATGCCCGACGCGACGAGCCAGATCATCCCGCTGCTCGGCATCGGCATCGGCATGAAGATCGGTCCGGGGCGCCAGCCCGGCTGCTCCCACTGTTGACCGCTCGCCGCGGCGACGAGCGCGTCGTAACCGGGCCGGTGCTGGGACCGGTGGCCGACCGGGTAGCCCGGGACCGAGCAGGTGACCAGGCGGGGGTTCGCGGCCCGCAGCGTCTCCGAGTCGATCCCGAGGCGTGCGGTCACCCCCGGGGTGAACGCGTCGACCACGACGTCGGCGGTCTCGGCCAGCGCGAGGAAGGCGGCCCGGCCCGCGTCGGACTTGAGGTCGACCGTGACCGAACGCCGCGACCGCGTCCAGACCTTGTAGCCCTCGTAGTGGCGGAACGGGTCGCCGCCGGGCGGTTCCACCTTGATGACGTCGGCGCCCTGCTCGGCGAGCAGGAGGACGCCCAGGGCGGCGGTGCCCCAGGTGAGGTCGAGTATGCGGATTCCGTCGAGTGCTCCGGCCATGGACCTCGTTCTACTACGCAAACCGGACCGGGATCTCCACGACGTCGCGGGGCGACCCGTCCTTGGGGGAGTCCCAGAACACGACCACCGTCCCCGTGGTGTTGCCCCGGGGGTCGAACGCGACCCGCTCCGAGAACGTGCCCCAGGTGCCCGTGCCGGCGGTGGCGGTGGTGAAGGTGTCGGCCAGCACCCGGCCGTCGCCGCCGACGATCCGGATGCGGACCGTGCCCTCGAAGACGTTGGCCTCGCCGGCCACGGTCACCGGGCTGCGGACGAGGTCGCCGGGCGCCACGCTCTCGGGGAACACGAGCGGGGTGAGGTCGCGGAAGTCGGCCCGGGTCAGGGGCGGGCCCTCGGGGCCGAAGCGCACGGCGCGCACGGTGGGGAACTGGGTGAGCGTGAAGACGATCTGGGCCTGCGCTTGGTGGAGGGTCACGTCGTTGTAGCCCCGGCCGAGCTCGCGGGTGAAGGTGACGGTCGCGACGCCCCCGGCGATGTCGACGGTGGGCACCGGGGTGCCCGGTCCGAGCGCGGTGGTGAACCCGGCCGCCTGCTCGGTGGCGTTGGGTCCGGCGACGAGCTGCTCGAGCGCGGCCCGGGCCGGCGTCTGGGTGGGCGCGACCCGCCGGTGGGTCGTGACCACCTTCCCGTCGTCGAGGAACACCACCCGCAGGTCGACGCCGGGGGCGTCGGGTGCCACGGTGGCCGGGGTCGGCGCCGCGCCGGTCGGGCCGGTCGTCGCCCCGGTGGACGGTGCGCCGGTCGTCGCAGTGGTGGCCGACCGGACCCGGTCGGACCCGCCGCAGGCGGCGAGGACGAGGGTGGCGGCGACCAGCACGACCGCGCCCGCGGCGAGCAGGGGGGCGGGCCGACGCGGACGGTCCATGCCCCGAGTATCGCGGACGGGATGCTGGAGGCGGCGTCGACGGGCCGGGTGGCCTAGGGTCCCCCCGGGAGGCGACGTGGGGCGGATTCCCTACAAGTGGATCGTCGCGATCGTGTTCGTGGCGGGGACGTTCATGGACATCCTCGACACCACGAGCGTCAACGTCGCGCTCCCGACCCTCGGGCGGGAGTTCGGGGTCTCGGTCGCCGACATCGAGTGGGTCGTCCTCGGGTACCTGCTGTCGCTCGCCGTGTGGATCCCGGCGTCGGGTTGGATCGGTGACCGCTTCGGGACCAAGCGCATCTACCTTTTCGCACTGGTGATGTTCACGGGCGCGTCGATGCTCTGCGGAGTGGCGACGAGCCTGAACGAGCTCATCGCGTTCCGCATCCTCCAGGGGGTGGGGGGCGGGATGCTCGTGCCGGTCGGCACCGCGATGCTGTTCCGGGCGTTCCCACCGATCGAGCGGGCCAAGGCGTCGACCGTGCTCATCGAGATCGAAGAGCACACGTCTGAACT
>JBJSXO010000115.1:0-4739 GCA_046086425.1 Actinomycetota bacterium
GGACCGGGGCGCCGCGGGTGTCGCAGTCGTCACTGGAGAACTGGTGTCTCACCACGGCACGCCAGATCATCGGGTTCGACGACCTCGCGCCCGACGACGACCTGTTCCTCGCCGGGCTCGACTCGCTCGGCGTGGTGGACCTGTGCGCAGCGGTCGAGGAGGCCGGGCTGGGCCGGCTCGAGCCCGACCGTGTGCTCGACCTGCGCACGGTCGGGGCGCTGGTGACCGACCTCGGGCCCCGGCCGCCCATCGACCCGTCGCCGGTGCACGTGCTCAACCGCGACGGCACGCGGCCACCGATCGTGATGATCCCCCCGGGCGGCGGCACCGCGATCGGCTACCGCTACCTCGCCGAGGCGCTCGGCCCCGACCGCCCGATGGCGGTGGTGGAGGCCCGCTGCCTCCACACCCGGCAACGGATCTCCCGCACGGTCGAGCGGTTCGCGGCCGACGCCGTGGCCGACGCGCGCGACCACCTCCCCGACGAGGGCGCAGTGGTGATCGCGGCGTTCTCGTCGGGGGGCCGGTCGCGTACGAGATGGCCCACCGTCTCGCCGCGCAACGGCCGGTGCACCTGGTGCTGCTCGACACCTGTCCGAGCCTGGCCGGGCTCGACGGCGCGGCCCTCGGTGGGGCGCGCGGGCGCGAGGCCGTGCAGCGTCACGGCCCGCGGCGCTTGGTGCCGCCACCGCTGCGCAACCTGCGCGCTCGCGCGCGGCGCCGCCGGGCCGAGTGGTTCGCGCGCCGACCCCGCTTCGACGTGGAGCGCTACCGCGCCGTGCTCCGGGTGATGCAGCGCGCGGGCGCGCGCTACGCGCCGCCGGTCGCGACGTTTCCCGCGACCCTGGTGCACGTGGGGAAGCACGACTTCACGCAGCGGTGCGCCACCTGGATCACCGACCTCACGGTGCGGGCCGTGCCGGGTGCCCACGACACCCTGCTGGCGCCGCCGCACGTGGCCGGAGTGGCAGCGACGCTGGCCGAGGTCGCGGACCGGGCCGCGGCAGCGGGGAGCGACTGAGCCGAGACCGGGGCAGATCGGCCGACACCGGCCGCGGGTCAGTCGCCGAAGAGGATCGCCCGAAAGGCGATCAGCGCCACGGTCTCCCACGAGTCGGAGGGCACGTGGTGGTCGGTAACGTCGTCGATGACGCGGCACATGACCATGCCCTGGAGGAAGCCGGTGAGCGCGGCCGGATCGAGGTCGGCCCGGAGGAAGCCGCGCCGCTGCGCTTCGGCGAACACCGCCGTGCGCTCGTCGTTGAGCTCGCGCTGGGCCTCGGCGATGCGCTCCGCGAGGCGCGGCCGGCCCTGGAGCGAGCCGAGCACCTCGACCTGGTCCATCCGGTTCCGGCGCCGGTCCACCTTGATGAACTCCCGGAAGAGCGCCTCCGCACCCGCCCGGAACTCGGCGGCGTCGGCGGCGGCGAGGAGGTTCTTGATGGCGACGTTGCCCTCGCTCAGGCGCCGCATGCAGCGGTGCACGAGGGCCTGCTCGACGAGGTCGGGGAAGTCCTCGTAGTGGTGGTACAGCGAGCCGTGCGACACGCCGGAGCGCTCGAGCACCATGGCCACGCTGAGGTGCTCCATCGGCTCGGTCTCGAGGAGTTCGACCGTGCACTCGAGGAGCCGGGTGGCGGTGGAGTGCGGCGCGCGGCCGTCGGATCGGGCCTTGGTGAGCTTGGTGGCTGCGGACACGGTGCTGGTCACTCCCCCTTGGCGAGCCGAGGCGCCCAGGTCACGCTATCCGGCGGAAGCGGTGCCGCGACGGTACGACCTGACGCGGACCTGATGTCGCCGGGATCTCGCCCGTGGGTCGGCCCGGCGAGGGTGCCGGAGGTGGCCCGGAGCGCCGGACAACGTGTTGGACGGATGGTCTCAACTCATCGTCGACATCGATGGCCTGGACAGATCGTCTCACAGCGGCGGGCCTCCGAGCGCCGGGACCGCGGGCCGGTCGGCCGCGGGTGCCGCGCCGATCACGTGCACGAACGGCACGTCGCCGTTGACCCTCACCTACGACACGACGGGTCTGGCCACCCCCACCATCCCCCTGCCCCTGGCCCAGGTCGGCGCACCGGGCGTGGACGTGGACTGGGGTGACGGGACCACCTCCACCTACACCACCGCCGGCAACCGAGCCCACACCTTCCCCGTGGCCGGGACCTACACGGTCCAGATCTGCGGGACCCTCCAGACCTTCGGCACCAGCTCGGCGATGCCCAACGTCTCGACCCCGATCCGCGTCGACAGCTTCGGGACGCTGGGCACCCTCGACAGCCTCGTGGGGGCGTTCGTCGGTGCGACCAACCTGGTCTCGGTGCCGAGCACGCTCCCGACGTCGGTGACCAAGATCCCGCAGATGTTCCAGGGCGCCACGAAGATCAACGACCCGAACATCGCGCTCTGGGACACGAGCCGGATCACCAACATGTCGGCCACCCTCACCAACGCGACCTCGTTCAACCAGAACCTCAGCGGCTGGTCGCAGGCTGCGAACCAGACCGTCGCCAACAGGTTCGGCGGCGCGTCGAAGTTCAACAACGGGTGCGCCAAGATGGGCTGGCAGGTCAAGGCCGCGATCGACTAACCGAGCACCGACGGCACCACCAAGTGGACCCGCGTCGGCTGCCCGTCGAAGCCCGACGTGTGGCCCGGCATCAGCGGGTACGCGCCGCTGTGCGGGCAGATCCAGGGCACCGGAAACTGCAGCGCATGAACCCCGCCACCCTCGAGTGGGAGACCTACGACGCCGGCATCACGTTCACCGCCACGGTCTACGACGTCAGCAAGATCACCACGTGCACGCGCAAGCCGTCGTGCACCACGAAGCAGTACCCCGACTTCCTCGGCATGGCGATCTGGGCGAACGACGAGTCACAGATCCTCCTCGGGACCGTGAGCCCCGGAATCCCGACCAGCGACCCGGTGCGCCTCGCCAACGGGCAGACCAGGATCTTCTAGCGGATCGTCTTGCGCGTCCCTCGGGCCTCGGCGGGGGTCGGGTCTAGGCGGGAGTGGACGAGGCCGCGTCGATCCGGAGGGTGGACGACGTGCCGTCGCGGACGAAGCCGACCCCGACCTGTCCGACGCTCAGCAGGCTGTCGGTACCCGTCCAGACAACGGTCCCGTTAATCGAGAACTGCAACGACGAGCCGCTCGCGACGACCTTGAGGGTGTTGGCACCACCCTTGACGATCGCCCGGCTGGAGGTCCAGCTCTTCAGCGCGGTGGACGTGCCGGAGGAGTCGACCTTCCAGACCGAGTAGGTGCGGTTATTGGTGTACTGGAAGGAGTACGAGGGCGTCCACGTGCCGTTCGTGGTGCGGCTGGACGTATTGGCGCGCACGATGATCCCGGTCCCCATGCCGGCAGTCCCGCCGCTGCGGGTCATGGTCACCTGGTAGGTGCCGTCACCGAACTGGGCGCTGTTGGCCACCGACGACCACGCGTTGGTGACACCGCTGCTCTGGTACTGCCCGGATCCGTTGAGCGCCCAGGTCCCCGTGACGGCGCTCCAGTTCCCGACCGTGCTGGTGAACGAGTCGTTGAAGCTGTTGGGAACGACGACGGTGAGCGCGTAGCTCGTACTCACCGTGGTACCGCCACTCGTCGCGTTCACGGTCACCGTGTAACTGCCGGCCGCGGTGCCGGAGGCTGCGCTGAGCGTGAGGGTGCTCCCGGAGCCAGCGGTGACGCTCGTCGGCGAGAAGGACGCCGTGACCCCGGTCGGGAGTCCGGTGGCCGAGAGACTCAGGGTCGGAGGCGTGCCGGAGAGGGCGGAGGTCGAGACCGTGGTCGAGGTGCTCGCGCCGACGGTCACCGAACCGGAGGTCGGCGAGACGCTCACGGCGAAGGTCGGGTTGGTGACCTCGGCCCGGAAGTTCGCGACGGTGTAGGCGGTGTTGTTGAGGACCTTGTAGTTCTCGGCGGTACCGACCACACCCATGGGCTGGGTCAGGTAGGTGTTGGTCGGGTTCGACCAGTAGTTGATGCGCGTGCAGTTGTAGCCGAGGTCGGAGCAGCCGTTGTTGTAGGCCATGATGGTCCGCCAGCGCTTCGTGGAGTCGGTGCTGGTGTTGACGTAGCCGTGGCCGTACGCGTACGGCGTGGTGGAGGAGTCCACGTAGGTGTCGTGGCGCGCCGACTGCAGGTGCCCGAACTCGTGGCCGAAGGAGTAGTAGCCGGTGGCGCAGTTCCGGGCGGTCACCTGGAACGCGCTCGATGCGGTGGCCCCGATGGTGTTGGCGACGCCGCAGTACCCGCCGCAGTTCTCGACGATGAGGCCGACCATGTCGGCGCCGTAGGTGTTGCGCAGCGTGTGGACTTCGTCCATGACGCCGTCGTTGGTGCTGGTGAGACGATTCAGGTCGGCCGAGATGTTCCCGCTCTCGGTGTACGCGACCTCCACGGAGTGCACGAGGCGCAGGCGGGGCGTGACCCCCGAGTTGGCGTACGCGGTGTTGGACTCGTTGAGCGCGGTCTGGATCGTGGTCGCCATCGCCGCGGTGCTGCCGGCCGCCTGGCGGGCGGTCGCCGTGTAGGCGACCATGATGTCGATGGTCTCTCCGGTGTCGGCCGTGACGCCGACCGGTGCTGCCGGCGCCGGCTGGTCGGCCGCCGCGACGACCGGGGGGTCCCAGTTGTCGGGGTGGTCGCGGTACTTGGACTGGTCGATCTGGACCGCGCGGTAGAGGTCACCCGCGGCCTGGGTGACCTCGTAGATCCCCTGGGGTGAG
>JBJSXO010000116.1:0-3027 GCA_046086425.1 Actinomycetota bacterium
GCGATCGTGGCCGAGGAGCTCGGCGCCGGGGTGGTGCACCGGTTCGAACTGGTCGACCTCGTGGTGCAGGGGGGAACCCAGACCACCCCCACCGCGCACGTGGTCCTGGCCGACGGTGACACCCGGGTCGAGGCCGACGGCACCGGCAACGGCATGGTCGACGCGGCGTGCACTGCGATCGCCACCGCGAGTGGCATCACGGGACGGGTCCTCGACTTCAAGGTCTCGTCGGTGACCAGTGGGCGCGACGCGCTCGGCGACGTCGTGATCCAGCTCGAGGCCGACGGCCGGGCTGCGTCGGGACGCGGCGTGTCGACCGACATCGTCGAGGCGTCGGCCCGGGCCTACCTGAGCGCGGTCAACAAGCTCGTCCGCGCCCGTGGGGAGGCCCCCCGGGAACGCACCGTCGGCCCCTGACCCCCGGTCACCCCCGGCTGCATTGATGCGTATCTGACCGTCGTCTTCGGCGAAGAAGACGGTCAGATACGCACGTCCGGGAGGGGGTCAGGGGGCGGTGGTGGGCATCCAGGCGGGGCGGGTGGGCTCGTAGGCGGCGATGTCGGCCTCGAGCTGGAGCGTGAGGCCGATGTCGTCGAGCCCGTTGACCAGCCGGTGGTGGTGGAACGCGTCGAGATGGAACGGCTCGTCGAGGTCGACGGCGGGCGCCGCGACGCGCAGGTTCTCGACGTCGACCACGACCTCGATCTCGGGGTCGGCCTCGATCGCCCGCATCAGGCGGGTGACGACGTCCTCGGGGAGCTCCACCGGGACGAGGCCGATCTTCAGGCAGTTGTTGCGGAAGATGTCGGCGAAGCTCGGTGCGATGACGGCGTCGAATCCGTAGTCCTCGAGCGCCCACGGTGCGTGCTCGCGCGACGATCCGCAGCCGAAGTTCGCGCCCGCCACCAGGACGCGCACGTCGTCACCCTGGTACTCGGGTCGGTTCAGCACGAAGTCCGACGACTCACGCCACTCGGAGAACAGTCCCTCGCCGAATCCCGTGCGCTCGACGCGCTTGAGCCAGTCGCTGGGGATGATCTGGTCGGTGTCGACGTCACGCCGGTCGAGGGGAACGGCGCGACCGGTCACCACGCTCACTGCTTCCATCGGCGTCCTCTCAGTCCAGGTCGTCGGGTGCGGCGAAGTGGCCGGCGATCGCGGTGGCCGCGGCGACGGCAGGGGACACGAGATGGGTGCGCCCGCCCTTGCCCTGACGGCCCTCGAAGTTCCGGTTCGAGGTGGACGCGGCACGCTCGCCGGGCGCGAGCTTGTCGGGGTTCATGGCCAGGCACATGGAGCACCCCGGCTCGCGCCACTCGAACCCGGCCGCGACGAAGACCCGGTCGAGGCCCTCCGTCTCGGCCTGGGCCTTCACCCGCATGGAGCCGGGGACGACCATCGCCCGCAGGCCCGCCTTGACCGTGCGCTCCCGCACGACGTCAGCCGCGGCCCGCAGGTCCTCGATGCGGGAGTTGGTGCAGGACCCGATGAACACCGTGTCGACCGGGACCTCGCGGATCGGGGTGCCGGGGGCGAGGCCCATGTAGCGCAAGGCGTGGGCTGCGGCGTCGCGCTGGCCCGGGTCGGGGAACTCGTGCGGGTCGGGCACCACGTCGTCGATGGCGATCACCTGTGCGGGGTTGGTGCCCCAGCTCACCGACGGCCGCAGCGTGGCCGCGTCGATCACGAACTCCTCGTCGAACACCGCGCCGGGGTCGGTGGGCAGCGACCGCCAGTCGTCGAGCGCCGCCTCCCACGCCTTGCCCGAGGGAGCGAAGGGCCGGCCCTCGAGGTAGGCGAAGGTGGTGTCGTCGGGGGCGATCATCCCGGCCCGGGCACCGGCCTCGATGGACATGTTGCAGACCGTCATCCGGCCCTCCATCGACAGCGCCCGGATGGCCGAGCCCCGGTACTCGACGACGGAGCCCACGCCGCCCCCGGTGCCGATCCGGGCGATCACCGTGAGGACGACATCCTTGGCGCTGACCCCGGCCGGCAGCACGCCGTCGACGGTGATGGCCAGCGACCGCGGCGCGGCCTGGGGGAGCGTCTGGCTCGCGAGGACGTGCTCCACCTCGCTGGTGCCGATGCCGAAGGCGAGCGCGCCGAACGCGCCGTGGGTGGAGGTGTGGCTGTCGCCGCACACCACGGTCATACCCGGGAGGGTGAGACCCTGCTCCGGGCCGATCACGTGGACGATGCCGGTCCCGGGGTCGCCCATGGGGTAGAGCCGGATCCCGTACTCGGCGCAGTTGCGCGCGAGGACGTCGATCTGGGTCCGGGAGACCGGGTCGGCGATCGGCTGGTCGATGTCGGTGGTCGGGACGTTGTGGTCCATCGTCGCCACCGTGAGGTCCGGACGGCGGACGGTGCGCCCGTGCATGCGCAGGCCGTCGAAGGCCTGTGGGGAGGTGACCTCGTGGACGAGGTGCAGGTCGATGTACAGCAGGTCGGGTTGGCCGGGCGCGCGATGCACGACGTGGCGGTCCCAGACCTTCTCGGAGAGCGTCTGCGGCATGCGCACGATTGTGGCAGGCGGCTAGAGCGCGCGGATCTCCATGACCTCGACCGACATCGCGCGGGGCTGGCCGTTGCGGGAGGGGAGCTCGTAGCTCACCTCGGCGCCCACTTCGGCTCCGAGCAGGGCCTGACCGAGCGGCGAGGACACCGACAGCACGTCGTAGGTCTCGTGGCGCTCCTCGATCGACCCCACGAGGTACTCGATGGGCTCGTCGTCGCCGGCCATGAGGATCTTCACGACCGTGCCGGGGGAGACGACGTCGTCGGGCGCCCCCTCCACGATCACCGCGGTCTTGAGCAGCTGGTCGAGGTGGCGGATGCGCGCCTCGTTGTGGCCCTGCTCGTTCTTCGCCGCGTCGTAGTCGGCGTTCTCGCGGATGTCGCCGTGCTCGCGGGCGCGCTCGATCCACTGCGAGATCTCCTGGCGCCGCGCGCCGCTGCGCCAGGTCATCTCCTCCTGGAGGCGCGCGTGGGCCTGGGGGAAAAGGTGCGTTCCGTCCATCCCGG
>JBJSXO010000117.1:0-10002 GCA_046086425.1 Actinomycetota bacterium
GCGCTCGCGCTCGCCGACGTGTCGGTGATCGTCTGCTCCGCGGAGTTCACCGACGTGCTCGCGGCGGAGTGCCCCGATCTGCCCCACCTCGAGACGGTCGTGGTGATCGACGGCGACGCGCCCGCCGGGGCGTTCGCGTGCCGGGTCGTCCCCGGTGACGCGTTCCTCGCCGGGATCGCCCCGGCGGACGGCCTCCCCGGCCCCGAGTACCACGACATCAGCACTCTGCTCCTCACCTCGGGGACCACGGGGCCGTCGAAGGCCGTGGTGCTGGCGTGGGCGGGCGCGTTCCAGATGTGGTCATGGGTGCCGAGTGACGCCCTGCTCCCCGGCGAAGGGCTCTTCATCGCCATGCCCCTGTTCCACAACTCCGGACGCTCGGGGTTCAACAGCTGCATGGCGCGTGGCGGTCGCTACGTCACGCGACCGAAGTTCAGTGGCACCACGTTCTGGGACGACGTGCGCCGCTACGACTGCGTCCTCGGCGCTCTCGTCGGTCCGATGACCCAGCTGCTGTACTCCGCGCCACCACGGCCCGACGACGCCGACAACCCGCTGCGCAGCGTGATCCTCGGTCCGATGATCCCCGAGATGGCCGACTTCGAGCGCCGCTTCGGGGTGCAGGTGGCGACCTGCTACGGACAGACCGAGATCGGCGCGCCGCTCGCCACCGGGTGGGACCACGGACCGACCGCCGGGTGCGGCAAGCCCCGTACCGACTACCCGTGGACCGAGTGCGAGCTGGTGAACGAGCTCGACGAGCCGGTGGCACCCGGCGAGGTGGGCGAGCTGGTGGTGCGCACGCGTGAGCCCTGGGCGCTGAACGTGGGCTACTACAACATGCCCGAGGCGACGGTCGCGGCCTGGCGCAACGGGTGGTTCCACACCGGTGACGCGTTCCGTCGTGACGAGGACGGTTGGTACTACTTCGTCGACCGGATGCGAGACACCATCCGACGGCGCGGTGAGAACATCTCCAGCTTCGAGGTGGAGAACGCCGTGGTGCAGTACCCCGGCGTGGTGGAGTGCACCGCGGTGGGCATCCGGACCGAGCTCGGTGACGACGAGGTGCTCGCCGCGGTGATCGTGCACGACGCCGACGCGTTCGACCCCGCGGGGCTGGTGGAGTTCCTGTCCACCCGCATCGCGTCGTTCATGGTGCCGCGCTACGTGGAGGTGATGGACGACTTCCCCCGCAACGCGACGACCGGGCGCGTCCGCAAGCACGAGCTGCGGGACCGGGGCGTGATCGCCGCCACCTGGGACCGCCTCGCCGGCGGCGCCTCCGGGTAGGCCGGGGCTCAGCCGGAACCGAAGACGGGGTCGCGCTTCTCGAGGAAGGCCTGCACCGCCTCGCGGTGGTCGGCGGTCTCGAACGTCAGGCCCTCGAGCGCGAGGGCGAGATCGTAGATGCGGTTGACGCGGTCCTCGAGCTCCTTGTTGACCAGGCGCTTGTTGAAGCGAATGGCGATCTGGGCGCCCGCGGCCAGCCGGCGGGCCAGGTCCATCGCCGCGTCGAGCACTGCGTCGGCGGGGAGCACGTGGTTGACCAGGCCGATGCGCTCGGCCTCCGGCGCCGTGAGCAGGTCGCCGGTCATCAGGTACTCCTTGGCCCGGTTCATCCCGACCAACATCGGCCAGAGGACGGGACCCCCGTCGCCGGCCACGATGCCCGCCTTCACGTGGGGGTCGCCGATACGTGCGCCCTCGGCCATGAACACGACGTCGCAGAACAGCGCGAGCGTGGCCCCGAGCCCGATGGCGTGGCCGTTCACCGCGGCGATCATGGGCTGGCGGACGGCCAGGATCGAGCGGGCCATGCGCACCGAGCCGTTCAGGAGGTCGGGGTGCCCGTCCTCGTAGCCCCCGCGCGCGAGATTGGCCTCCATCTGGTCGAAGTCGGCACCGACGCAGAAGGCCTTGCCGGCGCCGGTGAGCACGACGACGTCCACGTCGTCGTCCCGCTCGATCCTCGCGTAGAGCTCGCCCAGCTCGGCGTGCATCACCACGTCGAGCGCGTTCATCTTGTCGGGCCGGTCGAGCGTGACCGTGAGGATCCGTCCCTCGAGCTCGGTGGCGATGGTCGTGAAGCCGTAGCGGTCGGCCATGGTCGTCCCTTCACGGGTCGGGAGCGCCGCGGCGGCGCATCGAGGCGAAATCTAGAACGGCGACGGCAGGCGCGGGATCGGGCAGGCGACCAGGACCGAGGTTCCCGCCGCGCACGCGTCGCGGACGGCGGGGCCGAGCTGGTCGGGACCCGTGAGCGCGACGGCGTCGACACCGAAGGCGCCGGCGAGCTGCACCCAGTCGGGGCTGCGCAGCTCGGTGCCGATCTCGCGACCACCGAAGCGCTCGCGCTGGTCCCGGTTGGAGTTGCCGAACGCGCCGTCGTCGAACACGATGGTCACCGTCGGGATGTCGTACTGCACTGCGGTGGCCATCTCGGTCGCGGTGAACAGGAACCCGCCGTCACCCACCACGGTGACGACCGTCCGGTCGGGGCGGCCGACCTTCGCGCCCAGCGCAGTGGGGTAGCCCGCGCCGAGGGTGCCCATGAACGACGTCGGTAAGTAGGTTCGCGGTTCGTACACCGGGAAGTGCATGTGGCACATGTAGGCCATGGTCGCGGTATCGGGGACGACGATCGCGTCGTCGGGGATCGCGGCGCGCAGGGCTTCGACCATTGCCGCCGCCGGGCCGATCGCGTGCAGCCGCTCGGCGATCGCCGCGCGTGCGTCGGCGACCTCAGCCGCGCGTGACGGGCGCGGGCCCACCAGGCCGTCGAGCGCGTCACGCAGATCGGTGAGCGCAAGCCCGGCGTCACCGGGCACCGCGACGGCGATCGCGGCGTTGCGACCGATCTGGTCGGCGTCGGTGTCGATCTGCACGATGCGCGTCCCCGGTGCGAAGCCGAAGCCCTGCAGCCGGGTCCCGACGGCGAGCACCACGTCGGCGGCCTCGAGGACCGGGCGCAGACGCGGGTTGTTCCACATCGTGCCCACCGCCAGCGCGTGGCGGGCGTCGATCGCGCCCTTGCCTTCGCGCGTGGTCACGACCGGCGCCTGGAGGAGTGTCGCGACCTCCCTCAGCGCGACGCTCGCGTCGGCGAGCACCACCCCGCCGCCCGCCACCACGAGAGGGCGCTCGGCCGCAGCGAGCGCACGGGCCGCCGCGGCGATCGAGTCGGGGTCGGGCACGGTGGGAGCCGGGCCGGCCGGATCGAGCGGCGACCCGGTTGCCCGCTCCATGAAGGCCTCCGGCGGCGCCTCCACGTGGGTCGGCCGGGGCCGGCCGGTACGCATGGCGGTGAACGCGTCGTGGATCGCCGGGCCCAGCGCGTCGGCCTCGAGCACCCGCACCGCGCGCTTGGTGACGGGACGGACGATGTCGAGCTGGTCGTGCACGTCGTGGAGCAGACCGAGGTCCCGGCCGATGCCGGCCCGGTTCACCTGACCGGCGAGGAGCAGCACGGGCGAGGAGCACGCGTAGGCCGTGGCCAGGCCCGCCGCCGCGTTGTAGACGCCGACCCCGGGCACCACGCAGGCGACGCCCGGTCGGCCCGTGGCCCGGGCGTACCCGTCGGCCATGAACGTGGTGCCCTGCTCATGGCGGACCGTGATCCAGCGCACCGGCGCGTCGTGGAACGCATCGAGCAGGTACATGGTCTGGTCGCCGGGGAGGCCGAAGACGACCTCGACGCCTTCCCGTGCCAGCTGTGCCACCGCGAGCTCGCCGCCGGTCGTCACGGTCCCCACCCCCTCGCCCGCTCCGGGCCGTCCCGGGGGGACCGGGTGCCGCCGGATTTGATAGACGATCAATCTATGGGACGGGTCGCCAGCCTCCGGCTTCCACCGCCGCCCGGAGCGCCGGTCCGGTCCCGCGCGCGCCAGACCACCGACGACACAGGACGCTGACCATGCGTGCGGGATTCGACGACGAGGTCGAAGCGTTCCTCGCCGAGGTGCGCGCGTTCCTCGCCGTTGCGATGCGCGACGACATGACCGCAGGGCACACCGACCCGCGTGACCTCACCGGGCTCGACGAGGCGTTCGAGCGGGCGTTGCACGCCGATGCCGGCGCGCGCGGCTACCTCGCGCTGACCCTGCCCGAGGAATGGGGTGGGCAGGGGCGCCCACCCGCGTTCCGCGCTGCGTTCGGCCGCGAGGTCGCTGCGCACGACGCACCCCTGATCGACACCGCCTTCACCCTCGGGGCCGCGCCGATCCTGGCGTACGGCACCCCGGAGCAGCGCCGGACGCTGCTCCCTGCGATGGCGCGCGGTGAGATCCTCCTGTGCGTCGCCTACACGGAGCCCAGCGCCGGGAGCGACCTCGCCGCACTCACGACGACGGCCCACCGTGCAGATCCCACCGACCCGACGAGCGATTGGGTCGTGTCGGGCACGAAGCATCTGGTGACCGGCGCCCACAAGGCGGACTGGTGCCTCCTCGTGGCGCGCACCGACGCCGATCCAGAGGCACCGGCCGGACGGGCGATGAGCATGTTCGTGTTCGACGTACGCACCGCTACCGGCGTCGAGGTGCTCCGGGACCGCACCGCCAACGACTGGACGCTGAGCACGATCGTGCTCACCGACGCCCACCTCCCGGCGACGGCGCTCGTCGGCGAGGAGGGCCACGGGTTCGCGCAGATGGCGGCGGCGATCGCCGACGAGCGATCCGGGTTCTTCTGGGTCGGATGGGCCGAGCAGCGCCTCGCCGACCTCGTCGAGCACGTGGGGGCGACCGGCATCGACCGGCTCGCGGTGGGCGCCTCGATCGCCCGCGACACCCTCGCCCGGCTCTGGATCGACGTGGCGATCGCCCGTCGGCTTGCGCTCGCCGTCGTCGACGCACAGACCCGGGGCGACGACGCAACCGTTCGGGGCGCGCTGAGCAAGGTGTTCGTGACCGAACTGCTCCAGCGCCTCGCGTCGGCGGGCCTCGCGCTCCTCGGGCCGGCCGGGTTGCTCGTCGCGCCGCGCTTCGGGTCCGTTCCCCCTGACGTACCCGTGCGGGGACGCTTCGCGTGGGAGTGTGTCGAGCGCCTGCACCCGACGATCAGCGTCGGCACGAACGAGATCCAACGCGACCTGCTCGCCCACCGGGGCCTCGGGCTCCCGGGCGGGTGAGCGTCCCCGCCGAAGGGAGCACGATGTCCAGCACCACGCTCCGGGTCGAGCGTCAGGAGCCCGCGGTCGGGGGGATCGTGACCGGCCTCGACGTCGCCGACCTCGACGACGCCACCTTCGCGACCGTGCACGCTGCGTTCCTCGAGCACCACGTGCTCTGCTTCCGCGGCCAGGACCTGACCCCCGACGAGCAGCTCGCGTTCGCGGCCCGCTGGGGCACCGTGTCACACCACCCGTACGTGCCGTCGCTCGAGGGTCACCCCGGGATCATGGAGATCTTCCAGGTGACCGGCATCAACGAGACCTGGCACGCGGACACCACGCAGATCGCCAACCCGCCGAAGATCACGATGCTGCTGGCCCGCGAGGTGCCCGCCGTCGGCGGTGACACGATGTTCGCCAACATGCATCTGGCCTACGCAGGCCTGTCCGCCGGGCTGCGGGCTACGGTCGACCGGCTGCGCGCCGTCCACTACGGGACCGAGCTCGCCGGTCGGGCCGGGGTCGACCGGGCGGCGGTCACCCACTCGCACCCGGTCGCCATCACCCATCCCGAGACCGGGCGCGCAACCCTGTTCGTGAATGCGGATTACGTCCGCCACTTCGACGGCTGGACCGAGGAGGAGAGCCGGCCGCTGCTCGAGTACCTCTACTCCCGCGCCACACTTCCCGAGTACCAGTACCGGCACCGCTGGCAGGTCGGCGACCTGGTGATGTGGGACAACCGTTCGGTGCAGCACCGTGTCGTGCACGACTACGGCGATGCCCGGCGCTCCCTCCATCGCGTCACCCTCGAAGGCGACCCCCTCGAATCCGACCCCCTCGCCCCCGACGTGCGTATCTGACCGTCACCAACCCTCGCCAGACCGACGTGCGTATCTGACCGTCATGAACCGAGGCGGGAACGGCGAGCCCGTCGCCGGGTCCCCATGGCATGCCTCGCACACCCCAACCCCCGCTCTGCGTGCTCGCTCCGATCGCGACCCGCCAGCACGGCCTCTTCACCGTCGCCCAGGCGGCATCGGCCGGAATCACCCGCGGTGCCGTCGACCGGCGGGTCCGGACCGGTGAGCTCGTTGCCGTCGACTACGGCGTCTACCGGTCGGCCCTGACGCCGCGCTCGTGGCACCAACGTCTCCTTGCCGCGTGCCTGGCGGGTCCTGCTGTGGCGTCGCACCGCTCGGCGGCGGCGTTGTGGAACCTGCCGGTCGACGGGCCGGCCGTGCTCGAGGTCACCGCCCTGCGACATCGTCGACGCACGGCCGACGAGGTCGTCTGGCACGAGTCCTACCTCCTCGACGACGACAGCGTCACCGAGATCGACGGCGTACCGGTCACGAAGGCACCTCGGACAATCCTCGACCTTGCCGTCGTCCTCGACTCCGAATCGCTCGAGCGCGTGATCGACGACGTGCTCCGGCGACGACTGGCCACGCGCGCATCGATCGGCCGTTTGCTGGAACGACTCGGGCCGCGGCGCATCGGGTCGGGCGTGGTCCGGGCGGCCCTCGCCGGTCGGTCGGGCCACGTCCCCGAGAGCGATCTGGAGACCCGGTTCGAGCAGCTGATCCGGTCTCACGGTCTCCCGCCGGCGGTTGCGCAGCTCGAGGTCGTCGCGCCGAACGGACGGCGGATGCGCATCGATTTCGCGTACCCGAAGGCGATGGTCGGCGTCGAGGTGCTCGGTGCCGGGTTCCACGCCAACCCCGAGCGATGGGCTGACGACGTGGAGCGCCTCGCCCTGCTCGCAGCGATGGGGTGGCACATGCTCTCGTTCACCTACGCGCAGGTCACCCGACATCCGTCGCTGGTCACCGGCGCGCTCCGTCGCGCCCTCGATCGGTAGTCGACGGTGAGATACGCATCGTCGGGGGTAATCGTCAGGGGGTAGTCGACGGTCAGATACGCATCGTCGGGGGGTCAGGGGGGAAGGGGCCGGCGGCGGTGGTGCGGCCGAGGGTGGCGAGCTCGGCGACGAGGGCGGGGGCGAGCGGGATGCCGTGCACGAGCCGCTCGGCCCGGCGTCGGTGCTCGAGCTCGCCGGGGACCAGCACCTGCTCGACGCCGTCGGCCGGCTCCGACGCGTGGATGTCGCGGATCAACCGGTCGACATCGGCCCGGAACACGTCGACGGGCCCGAAGTGGGCCGGGTCGAGCGCCACGAACACGAACCCGCGCGTCACCCGGTCGAACCCGGTGAGCGCGCCGGGCTCCCGGTCCACGAGCCCGAACGACGCGCCGGTGAGCACCCCCGCGAGGATCTCGATCAATAGCGCGATCCCGTAGCCCTTGTAGCCGCCGAACCACTGGAGGTGCCGCACCGACGCCTGCGCCGGGTCGGTGGTCGGACGGCCCCGGTCGTCGTTGGCCCAGCCTGAAGGAAGCTCCGGGTCGCCACGCTTCTGCGCCAAGAGCACCCGGTTGCCCGCCACCGCGGTGGTCGCCATGTCGAGGACCAGCATCGGCTCCTCGCCCGCGGGCACCGCATACGACATCGGGTTGGTCGAGAAGATCCCGGTCACGCCGCCGAAGGGCGGCACGAACGGTGGGCCGTTCTGCGCGGCCAGCGTGACGCAGCCGGCCGCGGCGCCGCGCATCGTGTACCAGCCGAGCGCGCCCAGGTGGCTCGAATTGCGCACCGCCACCGTGCCCACCCCGTACTCGCATGCCTTGGCCACCGCAAGGTCCACCGCGGCGAGCCCCGAGATCTGCCCCAGGCCCTGGCCCCCGTCGAGCAGTGCCGACGCGCCCTCGTCGCGCAGCACGGTCACCTCGGTGCGACCGCGCAGGTGCCCGCCCCGCAGCCGCTCGGCGTACAGCGCCATCAGGTGCACGCCGTGGCTGTCGACCCCGCGCAGGTCGGCCTCGACCAGCGACCCGGCCACCACCCCGGCCTGGTCGTCGGGCACGCCGAGGCCCATGAGCACCCGGGTGCAGTAGTCGGTCAGGCGGTCGGCCGGGATCACCACCGTCTCGTCGTCGCGCATTGCCGCATTCTGGACGCGCCCCGGGCCCGGGACGAATCCCGGACGGTTCGGCGCGTCTCCTCGTCGTCCCGACGGGGTGCACCGGTCCCCCCGCGCGAGCGAGAATGCCCCCGACATCCGCGACCACCCCTCAGGAGCTCCCCGTGGCCATGCCCGACGGCGTCGGCATCGTCGATCTGATGATCGGCTTCCCCATGCGCGACAAGAAGAAGGTCTACGAGTACCTCATGCGCGGCATCCGCGACGAGCAGACCAAGGGCGAGTTCACCTTCCCCGCCGAGTACATGTTCAAGGAGGTCCCCGACGAGAACGAGGCCGGGGCCGACCCGATCGACACGACCTTCGCGGCCATGGACCAGCACGGGATCCAGGCCGGCCTCTTCGGCCTCGGTGACGACGCGCGCGAAGCCAAGCAGCGTTACCCCGGGCGGGTGTTCACCTCCCTCGAGGTCGACCCCAACGACGTGATGAAGACGGTCCGCCGGATCCGCACGGCCAAGGAGCAGGACGACCTCACTGCGGTCACGTTCTTCCCGGCGGGCTGCTTCCCGCAGGTGAACGTCGACTCGCCGCTCGTCTACCCCGTGTACGCCACCTGCATCGACCTCGACATCCCCATCATCGTCAACGCCGGCATCGCCGGCCCGCGGTTCCCGTCGGACTGCCAGCACGTCGAGCGCTTCGACCGGGTCTGCTACGACTTCCCCGAGCTGCGGATCGTGATGCGCCACGGCGCCGAGCCGTGGGAGGACCTCGCGGTCAAGCTCATGCTCAAGTGGCCGGGCTTGTACTACTGCACGTCGGCGTTCGCGCCCAAGTACTACCCCGAGGCCATCGTCAAGTACGCGAACACCCGGGGTGCCGACAAGGTGATGTACGCGGGCTACTACCCGATGGGCCTCTCGATGGATCGCATCATGGCGGAGATGCCCGACGTGCCGCTGCGCGACCACGTGTGGCCCAAGTTCCTACGCGACAACGCCAACACGGTGTTCAAGCTCGGTCTCTGACCCCCACGACCGCGGTCTCGAACGCGGCCGGGTCGTCGGCCTCGGTGCGCCGGCGGTACTCGCTCATGGAGTGCGGCCACTGGGTGACGATCCGCCCCGACGGGCTGCGGTAGTAGTTGTGGCAGGTGCCCTCCGCCCAGGGGCCGATGCGGGCGAGGTCGTGCTGGAGCGCGTCGTTGTAGGCCGCCTCGACCTCGGGCCGCACGTCGATCCAGGCCAGGTCCTCGGCGTCCATGCGCCGGATCTGGCGCACGGCGTACTCCACCTGCGCCTCGATCATGTAGAGGATCGACCCGTTGTTGGTGTTGGGCCCGTAGAGCATGAAGAGGTTCGGGAAACCCGCGGTGGTGATGCCCAGGTACGCGTGGGCGCCGTCGGACCACGCGTCGGCGATCGAGACCCCGTTGCGGCCCGTGACCGCGATGGCCGACAGGAACTGCGTCGTCAGGAAGCCGGTGGCGTAGACGATGGTGTCGCACGGGTGCTCCACGCCGTCGACGGTGCGGACCCCCGTGGCGGTGATGCGCTCGATCGGGTCGGTGACCAGGTCGACGTTGGCCCGGTTGAACGTCGGGTAGTAGTGGTTCGAGACCAGCGGCCGCTGGCAGCCGTAGGGCACGGTCGGCGTGAGCGCGCGGCGCACCTCCGGGTCCTCGACCGCGGCGATCGCCTCCCGCCCGGTGGCCTCCCGCGCCTCGATTTGCCCGGGGTTCTGGAAGGTGAGGTACGGGTCGATCTGCTCGAAGATCTGCTGCCGCAGCGAGACCACCTCGTCGGGATGGGTGCGGAAGTACTCGAGCTCCTCTGCGGAGTACGGCGTGTCGATCTTGGGCAGCACCCAGTTCGCGGCGCGCTGGAACAGCCGCAGGTGCCC
>JBJSXO010000118.1:0-3104 GCA_046086425.1 Actinomycetota bacterium
CCGGGACCCGCACGGTGCTCGGGGATCGGGGGCGCCCGCACCCGCTCCCGCGGGCGTGCACCCGCCCCCCGAGACCGTCCCTGCCCGGACGCCCTGTCCTGTCTCCCTTCATCGTCGTCGCCCGCCCCGGTCCCGGCCAGGGACGAAGGTCCCCACCGACGGCCCCACTCGGCCCTCGCGGGGCACCGGGCTCCCCGCCCGTCGGCACGCGCCTCCAGGAATCCCGACGGGCCGGGCGGGGTTGGCCCGGGGGAACCACGAGGGGGCACCCGTGAAGGATCACGAGAACCGGGACGCACCGCGTCGCGTCGATGAGGATGCGGCGAGCCCGGCTCGTCTTCCTGCGGCGCCCGAGCTGATCGTGGTCGGCTACGAGGACCGTCTCGTCGCCGACCACCAGGCGCTCCTCGAGGCCGCGCGCGCCGAGGGCTTCCGCGCCGAGCTCGTCGACCCGTCCCGTATCACCGTCAGCGTCGGCGGGGACGCCACCGCGGTGCTCGTCGACGGCGTGGCCCGCACCCCGGCGGTGGCACTGCCCCGCGGGGTGAACCGGCCGTGGCCCTTCGTACGCCAGGTCCTCGACGTGTGGGCCGGCTTCGGGACCCGGGTCGTGCCCGACGTGGCCGCCGCCGACCTCTGCGCCGACAAGCTCGCCACCGCCCGGGTGCTCGCCGAGCACGGCGTGGGCGTGCTGCCCACCCTCGGCGTGCTCCCCGGGGCCGGCGTCACGATCGATGGCGCCCCGGCGCACCCCGGCGACGACCCGGTGCTGGTCACCAAGCCGGCCCGGGCCTCCAAGGGCGAGGGCGTGCGCGCGGGATCACCGGTCGAGACCCGGGTCGACCTGCGCCGGCGCTTCCCGCTCGCCGACGGCGTCGTCGACCACCAGATCGTCCAGCCCCGGGCCAGCGACTGGGGCGTCGACCATCGCGTCGTCGTCGCCGGCGGCGAGGTGGTGGCGATGACCCGCCGCCACGGTGCACCGGGCGCGCTCACCACCAACACCCGCGGGGCCACGGTCGTCGACGTCGACGATCCGTGGTCGGAGGCACCCGAGGTCGCCGCCGTGGCCGTCGCCGCGTGCGGCGCGCTCGGACTCGAGTTCGGCGGCATCGACGTCATCGTCCACCAGGGTCGCGCCGTGGTCCTCGAGGCGAACGCCTGGCCGGGACTGGCGGCCCACGTGCGCGGCACCACCATCGCCCGCGCGCTGGTGCGCCGTGCCGCCCGGGTCACCGAACCCCGGGTCGCCCTCGGCTGACCTGCGCCAGGCCGCCGTCCCGCCACACCGCCCTGCGCCGGCACAGACCGAGTTGTGGATCCCCTTTCGCTCCTACGTGCGGTCCGTTATGGTCCCCGCACGACACGCAGAGCCGGAGCGGGCTGAGCGACTGGGGGTGGGCATGAGCCAGAGTGGCTGGAAGGCGGACCCGACGGGCCGGCACGAGCTGCGCTACTGGGACGGTGCTTCCTGGACCGCGCACGTCAGTGACGCAGGCACCACCTCGACCGACGAGGGGGCGTCCGGCGCTCCTCCCCCTCCGCCACCGCCACCCCCTGCGCCGGTCGGGCCGGACCTCGTCCCGGCGCCCCCGCCCGGCGTTACCGTTTCGGGTCAAGGGGCGACGCCATCAGGCAAGAAGGTTCCCGCCGGTGTCTGCGGCATCCTCATCGGTGCGTTCGGAGTGCACAAGTTCGTCCTCGGCTACACCAACGAGGGTCTGATCATGCTGCTGGTCGCGCTGCTCGGCGGCATCGTGACCTGCGGTCTCGCCACAGTGGTCATGGGCATCATCGGGCTGATCGAGGGGATCATCTATCTCACCAAGTCCGATCAGGAGTTCGACGCGACCTACGTGTACGCCAAGCGCGGCTGGTTCTGAGCCTGCGACCGTCGGATGCGGCATCCGGCGTCGGGGTCCTCGAGGCAAACGCTGGCCGGGACTGGCCACCCGCGTGCGCGGCACCGTGCCCGCGCTACGGTGCCCCATGACCACCACCCGGCTCCTGCGGTCCGGTCTGCGCTTCGGCGAAGGACCGCGCTGGCACGACGGCCGGCTCTGGTACTCGGACTTCTACGACCACGCCGTGCACGCCATCGGCCTCGACGGCGACGACGAGCGGGTGGTCGAGGTGCCCGGTCAGCCCTCGGGCCTGGGCTGGCTCCCCGACGGCTCCCTGCTGGTCTCGTCGATGACCGACCGGCAGGTGCTGCGCTGGGACGGCACGGCACTGCACCCCCACGCCGACCTGTCGGCCCATGCCGGGTGGTGGGTGAACGACCTGGTCGTCGACGCGACCGGCCGGGCCTTCGTGGGCAACTTCGGCTTCGACCTCGACGCCTTCCTCGACGAGCACGGCATCGACGGCGTGCTCGGCGAGCCCGGTCCCCCGGCCACCGTGCTGTGCCGGGTCGATCCCGACGGCGCAGTAAGCGTGGCGGCCACCGACATGCGGTTCCCCAACGGCTCGGTGATCGCCCCCGACGGCACCACCCTCATCGTGGCCGAGACGCTGGCGCTGCGGCTCAGCGCGTTCGACATCGCCGGCGACGGCGCGCTCACGAACCGCCGCGTGTGGGCCGACCTGTCACCGGTGCTCGGCGCGCCCGACGGGATCTGCCTCGACGCCGACGGTGCGGTGTGGATCGCCAACGCCACCGCCCCGCAGTGCCTCCGGGTGGCCGAGGGGGGCGAGATCCTCGACACCGTCGACACCACCCAGACCGCCTTCGCGTGCATGCTCGGCGGGCCCGAGGGCCGGCACCTGTTCGTGATGACCGCACCCGACTCGAACCACACCGCCCGAGCCGCGGCCACCGACGGACGCATCGAGGTGGCCGAGGTGGGCGTCCCCCACGCCGGGCTGCCCTAGCGCAGCCGCAGGCGATGATGCGCCCGCGTAACGGTGCGTCGTCGCCGGGCACGCAGCCCGCGCCGAGCGGCTTCGGGCATGCAGCCGCGATTGCTTCCTCGTGGGCGACACCTCCGGGACTGCCGTGACCGCTCGGGGTCTTGCGTGGTGGCGTGACGCCCGTCCCGAAGTGACGCTCGTCGACCACTGAGCCCAGGCGCGTGTCGAGGCGGACAGCTGCGCGCCCCACG
>JBJSXO010000119.1:0-6596 GCA_046086425.1 Actinomycetota bacterium
GGTGCGGTGACCGAGGGGAGGTCCTTGGCCGAGTGCACAGCACCCGGCCTCGTGCTCGCCGCCGTCCCCGAACGGGGCGACCCGCGTGACGCCCTGGTCGGCGCCACGATCGACGCGCTCCCGGCCGGCGCCCGGGTGGGGACCGGCGCCGTGCGGCGTCGCGCGCAGCTCGTGGCGGCGCGACCCGACCTCGAGTTCGGCGAGCTCCGGGGCAACATCGCCACCCGGCTCGCCAAGGCCGCCGACTTCACCGCCGTGGTCGTCGCCGCAGTGGCCCTCGAGCGCCTCGGCCTGGCCGGCCGCATCGCGCAGCGGCTCGATCCCGCAGTGATGCTCCCCCAGGTGGGCCAGGGCGCGATCGCCGTGGAGTGCCGCGCGGACGACGACCGCGTACGGGAGCAGCTCGCCGGGATCACCGACCCTGCGGCACACACGGCGGTGCGCGCCGAGCGCGCGTTCCTCGCCCAGCTCGGCGGGGGATGCAACCTGCCGTGCGGGGCGCTGGCCCGGACGACCGACGACGGGGTCACGATCGAGGTGCTGCTCGCCTCGCTCGACGGGCGCTCCGTGCTGCGGGCCACTGCGACCGGGACCGACCCCGACGCCGTCGGGCAGGATGCGGCCCGACGCCTGCTCGACGAGCAAGGGGGGCGGGCGCTGCTCGCCGCCGTCGGGAGCCCGGTGGAGGACCGATGACCGTCTACCTGGTGGGCGCCGGGCCCGGCGACCCGGGCCTGCTCACGCGACGCGGCGCCGAGTTGCTCGCCCGGGCCGACGTCGTCGTGCACGACCGCCTCGGCACCGCCGACCTGCTCGACCTCGCCCGGCCCGAGGCCGAGCGGATCTCGGCGGGCAAGGCCCCGGGCCAGGTCGACCTCACCCAGGACGAGATCAACGCCGTGCTCGTGGAGAAGGGCCGGGCCGGCCTCGAGGTGGTCCGCCTCAAGGGCGGCGACCCGTTCGTGTTCGGCCGGGGCGGCGAGGAGGCCGAAGCGCTCGCGGCCGCCGGCGTCCCGTTCGAGGTCGTGCCGGGCATCACCAGCGCGATCGGCGCGCCGGCCTACGCCGGCATCCCGGTCACCCACCGCGGGCGGTCCACCCACTTCACCGTGGTCACCGGGAACGAGGACCCGACCAAGGCGGGGACCGACGTGGACTGGGACGCCCTCGCCCGCGTCGGGGGGACGCTGGTGATCCTGATGGGCGCGGCCCGCATCGGTGCGATCGCCGATCGCCTGATGGGCGCCGGTCTCCCCCCCGACACGCCCGTCGCTGCGGTACGCAACGGCACCCGGCCCGACCAGCGCACCGTGCGCGCGACGCTCGCCACGGTCGCCACCGCCGGGGTGAAGGCCCCGTCGGCAATCGTGGTGGGCGCCGTGGCCGGGCTCGACTTCACCTGGTTCGAGGCCCGGCCGCTGTTCGGGCGTACCGTGGTCGTCACCCGCGCGCGCGAGCAGGTGAGCGAGCTGCGCACCCGGCTCGAGCTCCTCGGCGCGACCGTGGTCGAGCTGCCGGCGATCGTGCTCGAGCCGGTCGACTTCGTCGTACCCGATCTCTCCGACGTCGGCTGGCTGGTGTTCACCTCGGTGAACGGGGTCGACGCCTTTTTCACGCGGGGCCTCGCTCCCGTCGGTCTCGACACCCGGGCGCTCGGGGGCGTCCGGGTCGCGGCGATCGGCCCGGGCACGGCGGCCGCACTGGCGACACGGGGGATCCGGGTCGACCTGCTGCCCGAGCGCTTCGTCGCCGAGTCGCTGCTCGACGCCTTCCCCGACCCGGCACAACCCGGTGAGCGGGTGCTGCTCGCGCGCGCCGCCCAAGCCCGCGACGTCCTCCCCGAGGGTCTGGGCGCACGTGGCTACACGGTCGACGTGCTCCCCGTGTACCGCACCGTCACCGCGGCGCCCGATCCCGACGCCCTCGCGCGCGTTCGTGGAGGGCGCGTCGACGCGGTCACCTTCACGTCGTCGTCCACCGTGCGCAACTTCGTGGACCTCGTCGGCCCGCTCACCGAGCCCGCACCGATCGTCGTGTCGATCGGGCCGGTCACCTCGGCGACCGCACGCGAGCTCGGCCTGTCGGTCACCACCGAAGCCACCGAGCACACCATCGACGGGCTCGTCGACGCCCTGGTCGCGCAGTTCGCTCCACCGACCCGGTCGTAGCGCTCGGAGGCCCACGAAGCCGGAGCGGTAGCCTCGGGGCCGTGCCGTTCCCCGAGCAGCGCCCGCGCCGGCTCCGCCGCACCGCGGCGATGCGGCGCCTCGTCGCTCAGACGCACGTCTCGGTCGACGACCTCGTGGCCCCCCTCTTCGTCAAGGAGGGGATCACCGCCCCGGAGCCGGTCGCCTCGATGCCCGGGGTGGTCCAGCACAGCCAGGAGAGCCTGCGGGCCGAGGTGCGCGAGCTCACGGCCCTCGGCATCCCGGCGGTGATCCTCTTCGGGGTGCCTGCGCACAAGGACGCCACGGGATCCTCCGCCGACGCCCGTGACGGCGTGATGCAGGTCGCGCTGCGCAACCTGCGCGACGACCACGGTGACGGGCTGGTGGTCATGGCCGACACCTGCCTCGACGAGTACACGGACCACGGCCACTGTGGCGTGCTCGACGGCCGGGGCGAGGTGGACAACGACGCCACTCTCGTGCGCTACGGCGCCATTGCGGTCGCCCAGGCCGAGGCCGGGGCCGACGTCATCGCCCCCTCGGGAATGATGGACGGCCAGGTCGCTGCGATCCGCGACGCCCTCGACGAGGCCGGGCACGCCGACGCCACGATCCTCGCGTACTCCGCCAAGTACGCCTCGGCGCTCTACGGGCCGTTCCGGGACGCCGCGGAGTGCGCGCCGAGCTTCGGCGACCGCCGCTCGTACCAGATGGATCCCCCGAACGCCCGGGAGGCGATCGAGGAGGTCGGCCTCGACCTCGCCGAGGGCGCCGACATGGTGATGGTGAAGCCGGCCCTCGCCTACCTCGACATCATCACCGCCGTCCGCAGCGCGGTCGACGTCCCGCTCGCCGCCTACCACGTGAGCGGCGAGTACGCGATGGTCCATGCCGCGGCCCAGCGCGGCTGGATCGACGGCGACGCCGTCCTCCGGGAGCACGTCACCGCGATCAAGCGGGCCGGCGCCGATTTCGTCCTGACCTACTTCGCCCGCGCGCTGGCCGAGCAGCTCGCCACCTGAACGGACCACGAGGGACCGGAGTCCGCATGAGCGATCTCTTCCGACGCGCGCTCGCCCGGATCCCGGGCGGGGTCAACTCCCCGGTACGGGCCTTCGGCTCGGTGGGGGGCGCACCGTTCTTCACCGCCCGCGCCGAGGGCGCGTACCTCGTCGACGAGGACGGGCGGCGGCTGCTCGACTACGTGCAGTCCTGGGGCGCATCGATCCTCGGGCACGCGCACCCGGTCGTCGTCGCCGCCGTGCGCGAGGCCGCCGGGAACGGCACCTCCTTCGGCACGCCGACCCGCCAGGAGGTGGAACTCGCCGAAGCCATCGCGGCGCGGGTGCCGTCGGTCGAGAAGGTGCGCATGGTGTCGTCGGGTACCGAGGCGGCCATGACCGCGGTACGCCTCGCCCGTGGGGCGACCGGCCGGCCCAAGGTGCTCAAGTTCGCCGGGTGCTACCACGGCCACCTCGACGCGCTCCTCGTGGCTGCGGGCAGCGGCGTCGCCACCCTCGGGCTCCCCGGCTCGGCCGGGGTCACCGCGGGCACCGTGGCCGACACCGTGGTCGTCGACTTCAACGATCCCGCCGGGGTGGACGCGGCGTTCGACCGGTACGGCGGTGAGCTCGCTGCGGTCCTGGTGGAGCCGATCGCCGCGAACATGGGTCTCGTCCCGCCTGCGCCGGGGTTCCTGGAGCTGCTGCGCACCCGGTGCTCCACCACGGGCGCGCTCCTCGTCTTCGACGAGGTGATCACGGGCTTTCGCGTCGGCCCCGCCGGGGCCCAGGGCCGCGTCGGCGTCACCCCCGACCTGACCATCTTCGGCAAGGTCGTCGGCGGCGGTCTCCCTCTGGCCGCGCTCGGCGGGCCCGCAGCAGTGATGGACGAGCTGGCGCCGCTGGGGCCCGTGTACCAGGCCGGGACGCTCTCGGGGAACCCGCTCGCCACCGCAGCGGGCCTGGCGGTGCTCGGAGAGCTGTCCGACGACGTCTACACCACGCTCGAGGCGCGCGCCGGCACCCTGACCGACGGACTGACCGCAGCACTCAGCGAGGCCGGCTTCGCGGTCACCGCGCCGCAGGCGTTCACGCTCGCCGGACTGTTCTTCAGCCCCACACCGGTCACCGACTACGACACGGCGAAGGCAGCCGACAGCGACGCCTACGCCCGCTTCTTCCACGCCATGCTGAACCGCGGTGTGTACTTCGCACCCAGCGCGTTCGAGTCGATGTTCCCGAGCCTGGCCCACACCGACGCCGACATCGAGCGCACGGTGCAGATCGCGGGCGAGGCCGCCCGGGCCGTGGCCGCCGGGGCGTAGGGAGCGGCGCTCAGTCCTCGTTCTGGTCGCCGGCGCGCTGCTTGCGGACCCGGTCCATGAACAGCAGTGATCCCCAGATCACGACCACCATCACCACGAGCAGCACGAAGGCAAGACCGCCGCCCCCGTTCTCCCCGCTCGCGTCGACGAGCTGCTGTGCGATGACATCCATCGGACGCTCCCGGGCTCAGACGTTCACCGGCTCGCGCGTGCGGGCCGGGGTGGTGGTCGGGGCGGACGCTGCGGCGGCGACCTCGGCCCGTCGGTCCTTCTCGTACCAGCCGAACATCGCCAGGCTCAGGACGAAGAGGATGATCGAGCTGAAGAAGGCGATGATCGGCGGGAGGCGCACGTCACCGAGGTTGAGCTCGAGCACCACGAAGCCGTTGTTCTCGGCCTCCGTGCTGCCCGCCGGGGCGCACGCCGGCGCGTCGGGGGCCACCCCGAAGGGCTGGGTGTTGGGGGACACCCCGCAGAACTGCACCACTGCGTACTTCGGCGTGTGCCGGAACTGGCCGTCGAGCCAGCTGGGCTTGCTCCCACCGATCTCCCAGGTCTGGGTAGTCAGGTAGTCCGTCACCAGTGGGAAGGTGGCGAACTTGTTGTCCTCGGGCGTGAACTTCTCGACTGCGGTGTCTTCCTTGGTGACGAGTCCCTCGTCGACCGCAGCCTTGACGTTGGCCGCCTCGATGGTGTCGACCTTGACGCCGTCCTGCTCGATGGTGCGCACCGCTTCGGTCTCGGCTTCGTCGAGGCTCGGCACCACCTCCTTGATCTCCCAGGCCGGCACCGAGCCGCGCAACGTGTTGAGCGGCGACGCCGTGGTGATCCAGAGGCCGCTCAGCACCACCATGAAGCCGGTGAGGGCGGAGAACGTGGCGAGGAACGCGAGGCGGGCCCCCATGTTCGTGCCGAGCAGGAGGTAGATGGAGCCCACGAACAGGATCGCCGCGGCGACCACGACGAGGACACCAAGGATCGTCGGGTACCACAGCGAGCGTTCGATCGCAGTGCTGGCGAGAGTCGACATGGTCGAGTCGGTTTCCTTTTCGCCTAGAGGCTTCGCTCGTAGGCCACGATGGCCTTGATCTGCTTCTCCGAGAGCAAGTTCACGAAGTACGGCATCCGGCCCGACGAGATGCCCCGGATCCCGTAGCCCTCGTTGGCGGGCCGCCCGAGCGCGATCCAGTCGTACTGCTCCTGGGCGCCGGCGCCGCCGGGGAACTGCAGGAGGGTGGAGCCCCCGGTGAGGTTCGGCCCGAAGGCGCCGCTGCCGTTGGGCGGCGGGGGCGGGAGCTCGAGGTTGGTCGGGTCGTAGTAGGACGCGCCCCGCGTGTGGCAGCGGGCGCAGTTGACCCGGAACAGCACCTCACCCTCGCCCATGTCGGCGACCTGGTCGGCCCACGCCTTCGCCTTGGCCAGCTTCGCCTCGCCGTCGGCGACCTGGACCGCCGCCTCGGCGACGGCCTCCGGTCCGCTCTTCGGGTCGGCCTGGACCTTGACGAGGTTGGCCCGCGCGGCGACCAGTCCCTCCTGCTGCTGCTTGAGCGACTCCTGGGCATCGGCCCGGAACTGGATCACCGCCTTGGTGCTGCGCTGCTGGGCCTCGTCCTTGGTGATCTGGATGCTGCTCAGGTACGCGATCAGGTCGTTGATGCTCTGGGTGTTGAGCACCCCCTTGCCGCTCTCCACGCCCCACGCCGGCATGGGCGAACCGGGCCGGCCCCAGTTGAGGACGTTGAACACCTCTTCCTCGGGGAAGCGCAGCAACACGGTGTCGAGGGCCGGGGCGGCCCACGCGACCTTCACCGGGAGGCACTGGGGGAAGTCGGGGTTGCTCTTCTTCTCCGGGTCGTCGCAGATGTCGAGCTCGGGCTGGAGCACGAACGGTGCCTGGCCGCCCGCGGCGTCCACGCCGTGGCAGTTCGCGCACAGCAGCGACTTGGTGGGGTCGTACGCCTCCATCTGGCTGTTGGCGTAGAGGGTGGCGCCGCGCTCGACCGCCTGCTCGTCGAAGAACAACGCCTGACTGTCTTTGCGGTTCGGCTCGAAGAGGAAGTACAGGGGCAGGGCCAGAGCCACGATCAGCACGAAGATCAGGG
>JBJSXO010000120.1:0-11844 GCA_046086425.1 Actinomycetota bacterium
GGACACGATCCCGCTGAAGCTCAGCGCCGTGCCCAGCGCGAGCGCCCGCTCGGCTTCGGGCACACCGCCGGTGAAGCAATGGAACACCGTCCGGCGCGGGACCGCTTCGTCGGCGAGCACGCGGAACGTGTCGTCCCAGGCCTCACGGCTGTGCACGACGAGAGCGCGATCGAGCGCATGGGCGAGGCGGATCTGGGCCCGGAACGCGGCGTCTTGCTGGTCGGCCGTCGAATGCATGTAGTGGTAGTCGAATCCGGCCTCGCCCACCGCTACCACCCGCGGGTGGGCGGCGAGGTCCGCGAGCGCGTCCCACTCGTCGGTGAGGCGGGACGCGTCGTGCGGGTGCAGACCGACCGTGGCGAACACGTCGGAGTGACGCTCGGCCAGCGCCACTGCGGCACCTGACGACACCAGATCGGTGCCCACGACCACCATCGCCACGACGCCGGCCGCCCGGGCCCGGGCGAGCACCGCGTCCGCGCTCTCGGTGGTGGCGTCGAGTTGAGGGTGGCAGTGCGAGTCCACCCACGCCAGCACCTCCGCCGGATCGCTCACGAGACCTCGACGCGCGGGAAGAGCGGGCTTCCCTTCTCCAGCGGCGATCCTGCGGGCAGCCCGCCCCAGGCCGCCGCCTCGGGGAGGCGCTGGTCCTCCGGCGCGCCGGGCAGACCGAGCCGGCGCCAGAGCTCGGCGCATGCCCGCGGGATCGCCGGCGACGCCAGCAGCGCCGCGATGCGCAATGCCTCGAGGCAGTCGCCGAGCACCGCGGCCACCGCAGCGGCATCCCCCGCCTTGTCGAGCTTCCAGGGCTCACGGTCCTCGATGTAGGCGTTCGTGGCCCGCACCAGGTCCCACACCGCACCCAGCGCCGCTGCGTAGTCGAGGCGCGCCATCCCCTCGGTGCACCCGGCGAACGCGCGGGCCGCCGCGTCGGCGAGCGGTCCATCGGCGCGGGCGTCGGGCACCGTGCCACCGCAGTAGTTGACCGCCATGTTCAGGACGCGGTTCGCGAGGTTGCCGAAGTTGTTCGCGAGGTCGGCGTTGTAGCGGTTCGCCATCGCCTCGTACGAGAAGTCACCGTCGGGGCCGAAGCGCTGGTCGGCGAGGAAGTGATAGCGGAACCCGTCACTGCCGAAGTCCGCCACGAGGTCGGCGGGGGCGATCTGGTTGAGCCGGGTCTTGCTCATCTTCTCGCCCCCCACGAGCAAGAAGCCGTGGGCGTACACGCAGCGGGGTGGGGCCTCGCCCGCCGCCATGAGCATCGCGGGCCAGAACACCGCGTGGAAACGGAGGATGTCCTTGCCCACCAGGTGGTAGTCGACCGGCCAGTACCGGTCGAACCGCTCCCGATCGTCGCCGTAGCCGACTGCGGTGCAGTAGTTGAACAGCGCGTCGAACCACACGTAGGTCACGTGGGCGGGGTCCCAGGGAAGCGGGATTCCCCACGAGATCGACGTACGGCTCATCGAGAAGTCGCGCAGACCTTGCTTGATGAAGCCGAGGACCTCGTTGCGCTTGCTGTCGGGCTGCACCGCTTCGGGGTGCGCGGCGTAGTGCTCGAGCAGGCGGTCGGTGAACTGCGACAGGCGGAAGAAGTAGTTCTCCTCGGTGACGTGGTCGACGGGCCGGTCGTGGATCGGGCACTTGCCCCCGTCGATCAGCTCGTCCTCGGCGTAGTACGCCTCGCAGTGCACGCAGTACAGGCCTTCGTAGGTGTCGAGCTCGATGTAGCCGTTGTCGTACACGCGCTGGAGGAACTGCGCGACCGCAGCGTGGTGGCGGGTCTCGGTGGTGCGGATGAAGTCGGTGTTGGTGATGTCGAGCAGCGCCCACGCGTCGCGGAAGCGCTGACTCGTCCGGTCGGCCCACTCCTGCGGGCTGACACCCTGGGCCTCGGCGGCCCGCTGCACCTTCAGCCCGTGCTCGTCGGTGCCGGTGAGGAACACCACGTCGTCCCCCCACAGCCGGCGCCACCGCGCCACGGCGTCGGCCGCGACGGTGGTGTACGCGTGGCCGATGTGTGGGGCGTCGTTGACGTAGTAGATCGGCGTCGTCACGTAGAAGGGCGTGGCCACTCGGCCACCCTACCCACGCCCTCCGCAGCGTCCTCTCCGATTCCGGCGCCGTGCTCGGTGCCCGGGGGACCACGCGGCCCCGGATTCCGACGGTCAGATACGCACGTGGGTCGGCACGTGGTCAGGGGTCGGGATGGGAGTGGCGGAGGGCGGTGGCGATGGCGTAGGTGCGGCGCTTCGGGACGCCGAGGGCGTCGGCCACCGCGGCGGCGGCGTCACGGGTGGACGCGCCCGACGCGAGGTGCTCGGCCACCGCGGCGCGCACCGCGTCGTCATCGGGACCGGCGGCCAGGGGGGCGCCGTCCAGGACCAGGACGTGCTCGCCGCGGGGCGGGACCGCCCCGACGTGGGCGACCGCCTCCGCCAGCGTTCCCCGCCACACGTCCTCGAACCGCTTGGTCAGCTCGCGGGCGATGACGACCCGGCGCATCGCGCCGCACGCCTCGGCGAGGTCCACGAGCGTGGCCGCCACCCGATGGGGCGCCTCGAACAGCACCACGGTGCGCGCCTCGGAGGCCACCTCGGCCAGCCGCTCCGCCCGGTCCCGGCCCGAGCGGGGCAGGAAGCCCTCCATCACGAAGCGCGCCGTCGGGAGCCCGGACACCACGAGCGCGGCGAGCACTGCGCTCGGGCCGGGGACGACCTCCACCCGCAGCCCGGCGTCCACGCAGGCCCGCACCAGCCGCTGGCCGGGGTCCGAGATCCCCGGCATGCCGGCGTCGCTGACCAGCGCGACCCGCGCGCCCGCACGGATCCGCTCCACGAGCTCGGCGGCCCGGGCCCGCTCGTTGTGCTCGTGGACGGCGACGAGCCGGGCCCCGCCGGGAACGCCGGCGTGGGTCAGCAGGGCACGGGTGCGGCGAGTGTCCTCGGCCGCGACCACGTCGGCACGGCGCAGCGCCTCGACCGCCCGGGGCGACAGGTCGCCCAGGTTGCCGATCGGCGTGGCCACCAGCACGAGGGCTCCCTCACGGCTCACGCCCCGCATGCTCGCGCACCACGACGGTGTCGCCGCACCGGAGCCCCCACCGGGCGAACGCGCCGGCCTCGGCCTCGAGCACCCAGCGGGCGCGCCACACGGGGCGGGACAACCGCCCGGGCCCAAGCGTCACGATCCGCAGGAGGCGGCCGTCGGCCCCGCAGAAGCCGACGTCGACGGAGAACCGCATCCCGAAGGTGTGCACCTGGCGACACGGCGCGAGCACGAGAACCCCGGCGTACTCGGCACGCCCGAGGAGCCCCGTGCGCCGCGCCGCGCGCGTCGACGCGATCTCGACCGGTACCCCCGGGACGCCGCGCAGCTCGAGGTCGGGCACGCCGCTCCGGACGGGCCCGAGCCCGAGCCGTCACCGGTCCGCCGCACCGGCCGACACCCCCGACGTCGGCTCAGACGTCGGCTCAGACGTTGAAGCGGATCTCGACGACGTCGCCGTCGTGCATCACGTAGTCCTTGCCCTCGACCCGCAGCTTCCCGGCCTCCTTGGCCTTGGCCCAGGACCCCAGCTCGAGCAGAGCCTGCCAGTCGATCACCTCGGCCCGGATGAAGCCCCGCTGGAGGTCGGAGTGGATGACCCCGGCGCACTCCGGCGCGGTGGCCCCGGCGCGGAACGTCCAGGCCCGGGACTCCTTGTCGCCCGTGGTGAGGAAGGTCGCCTTGCCCAGCATGTGCAGTGCAGCCCGGGCCAGGCGCGGCACCACGCTCTCGGCCACCCCGAGCTCCGCGAGGAGCTCGGCCCGCTCGGCCCCCTCGGCCGCGACCACATCGGGATCGCCTTCGATCTCCACGCACACCGCGAGCGCGTCGGTCCCGAACTGCGCCGCGATCTCGTCGGCCGTGGCCATCTGGTCGATGTCGACGTTGACCACCACGAGCGCGGGCTTGTTCGTGAGCAGGAACACCGGCGCGAGTCGCGTGCACTCGTCGTCGGTCAGGTCGGATCGGTAGATCGGCTCCCCCTCGGAGAGCACCGCCTCGGCCCGCTCCAGGGCCGCGATCTCCGGCGCCAAGGTCTTGTCGCCCTTCAGGGCCCGCCGCTGCTTGTACAGGCGCTGCTCGACCGAGCCGAGATCGGCGAGCACGAGCTCGTCCTCCAGCGCGCGCAGGTCGCGCGCCGGATCGTTCCCGTCGGCCGCGCGCACCACCAGCATCAGCGCGTCGCAGTCCCGCAACGAGCCGAGCAGGCGGCTCCCGAGGCCCTTGCCGGCCTCGGTCGACAGACCGGGAACGAACGCGATCTGAAACGTCGCCGGGACCACGTTCTTCGACGCCGACATCGCAGCGAGCGCGTCGAGGCGGGCGTCGGGGAGGTTCACCATCCCGAGGACACGATCGGACGCAAGGCTGACGTCCATGCCGGTCAGGGCACGAAAGGCGGCCGCGTGTCCCGAGTCGGGGAGTCCGACGAGGCCGAGGTGCTCCATGGCTGGGCGAGGCTAGCGAGCGGCACGCGCGCCGTGTGTCAGACTCGCCGCGCTCGCACCGCCTACCCGGTCCGGCGCACCGGCCGCACCACCGCACGCCACCGACGAGAGGGGAGACCGACGATGGCCCGACCGACGCTCGAGGAACTCCAGGACCGCTTCGAGATCGACGAGCTGCTCACGCGCTACGCCACCGCGATCGACGGCCGCGACTTCGACCTGCTCGACACCGTCTTCACCCCGGACGCGCACCTCGACTACATCAGCGCCGGCGGCATCGCCGGCGACATGCCCACCGTGAAGGCCTGGCTCGCCGAGGTGCTGCCGATGTTCCCCGCCTACCAGCACCTCGTGGGCAACCGCCGCGTCACCCTCGACGGGGACGCCGCCACGTCGGTCGCCGTGTTCCACAACCCCATGGCCTTGGGCGACGGCACCATGTTCTTCTGCGGGGGCGAGTACCACGACCGCCTCGTGCGGACCCCCGAGGGCTGGCGGATCACCGAGCGGGTCGAGCAGACCGCCTACAGCACCGGCCCGATGCCCGCGACCAAGCCGGCGCCCCCCGCCTAGGCCGGCCGCGCACCCGGGTCGGCAGCCGACCTTGCCCGCGCCTACCCTCTCCCGACCGCCTGCGACCCCGGAGCCCCACGTGTCGAAGAAGACCAAGAAGCGCAAGCTCAACGCCAGCCGCAATAAGGCGAACCACTGCCGTCGGCCCAACGCCGGCCGCCGGAGCTGACCCGCCGGGAACCACCCGGGAACCGGGGCGGCCCCCGGCTCGTCGTACCTCCCGACCCAGGAGGTTCGCCATGGCCCGCTCCCGACCCCACTCCCACTCGAACCGCCACTCGAACCGCCACTCGAACCGCCGCGCACTCCTGCTCGTCGCGTTGGTGCTGAGCACGGCGACGCTCACCCTTGCGGCGCTCCCCGCCGGCGCCCGAACCGCACGACCCCGGCTCGCACCGGTGGCCGACGAGCCGACCCCGACGACCGGGACGAGCGACCGCACCCTCGTCGCCACCGGGAACGCCCGGGTGCGCGGCGTGCCCGACGTGCTGACGGTGACCGTGGGGGTCACCAGCCGAGGCGACACCGTCGGCGCCGCCCTCGACCGGGCCAACGCAGCCGTGGCTCGGATGGTGCGGGTGCTCGTCGACGGCGGGGTCGCCAAGGCCGACGTCCAGACCTCGAGCCTCTCGGTGGGCCCGGTTCTCGACGAGCGAACCGGCTCACCCACCGGCTACTCGGTGAGCAACCTGCTCTCGGTGCAGCTGCGCGACCTCGACCGCGTCGGATCGCTCCTCGACGCCACCGTCGCCGCCGGAGGTGACGACGTCGTGGTGCAGGGCCTGGCCTTCTCCTTCGACGACACCAGCACGCTGGTGGCCCAGGCCCGCGCCGACGCAGTGCGGCGGGCCCGGGCCCAGGCCGAGCAGCTCGCGGAGGCCGCCGGGGTGGCGCTCGCAGAGGTGCGCACGATCAGCGAGTCCAGCGTCGACCCGGGACCGGCCCCGGCGACCGCGGGCGCAGCCACCCGGGCGGAGGACGCGATCCCGATCTCGCCGGGGACCCAGGAGCTGTCCGTCCAGGTGATCATGGTCTTCACCATCCAGTCATCACGCTGATTTCGCCGATCGGGCTCGTCGGGCCGATCGGGCCGGGTCGCAGGTCCCGACCCCCGACCGCGACCACCGACCGCGACTACGGTCCGCGCGGTGAGCAACGAACTGGTCCTCGTGGAGGTCGCCGATCGCGTATGCACGGTGACCCTCAACCGCCCCGACGCCCGCAACGCGCTCGACACCGCCCTGCACCGGGCCTCCGCCGCGGCGCTGTGGGACGCGGAGCTCGACGACGGAGTCGACGCCGTGGTCCTCACCGGCACGGACCCCGCGTTCTGCGCCGGTCTCGACCTGCGCGAGCTCGGAGGCGGGGGGGCGAACCTCCGGGGCGGCCGGACCGCCGACGGGACGCCGGACAACCCGATCGAGGCGGTGTGGAAGATGCGCACGCCGGTCATCGGGGCCGTCAACGGCCCGGCGGTCACCGGCGGCTTCGAGCTCGCGCTCGGCTGCGACTTCCTGGTCGCGTCGGAGCGAGCCCGCTTCGCCGACACCCACGCCCGAGTCGGCGTCACCCCCGGCGGCGGTATGAGCGTCTTCCTGCCGATGGCGGTGGGGCTGCGCCGGGCGAAGGAGATGAGCCTCACCGGCAACTTCGTCGACGCCGAGGAGGCGTACCGCATCGGGATCGTCAACCACCTGGTCCCGCACGCGGAGCTGCTGCCCACGGCCCGGCGCCTCGCCGCCGACATCGCCGGCAACGACGCTCGCGCGGTGACGCACCTCAAGGCCCTCTACGACGCCAACGCCCGCCTCTCGGTCGGTGACGCGATCCGTCACGAGCGGGAGGTCTTCGAGGCGTACACCGTCGACTTCGCCGAGGTGGAGCGCCGCCGGGCCCAGGTCGTGGAGCGAGGGCGCGACCAGCATCGCTGAGCCGACCTGGGCCCCTTGGTCGACCGGGACGTCGGTGGGACAATGACGGTCACCACCCATGTTGTTCCCCACCGTCACCTTCGCGCTCTTCTTCTTCGTCGTCCTCCCGACGAGCTGGCTGCTCATGCCCACCCGCCGGCGGTGGAAGCTCTTCATGCTCGCGGCGAGCTACTTCTTCTACGGGTACTGGAACTGGCGCTTCGTGCTCCTGCTCGCAGCGTCGACCGTCGTCAACCAGGTCCTGGCCCGGGCGATCCACGCCAGCGACGTCGACCCGCGCCGGCGTCTGGTCCTCGCCGGGGCGGTGGCGTTCAACCTCGGCATCCTCGGCTACTTCAAGTACGCCGACTTCTTCATCCGTTCGTCGCGCGACGTCCTCGACTCGTTCGGGATCGGCACCGGCGGCTCGCTGGTCAACGTCGCGCTGCCCGTCGGCATCTCGTTCTTCACGTTCCAGGCCCTGAGCTACGTCATCGACGTGTTCCGGCGCGACGTCGAGCCGACCTCGGTGGCCAATTTCGCCACCTACCTCTCGTTCTTCCCCCACGTGGTCGCCGGGCCGATCGTGCGCGCCAGCGAGTTCGTGCCTCAGATCGACGAGCCCAAGGACCCACGCCGCATCGACGCCAGCCGGGCCTTCTTCCTGATCTTCATCGGGTTGTTCAAGAAGGTCGTGATCGCCAACTACCTCGCGACCCACATCGTGGACCAGGTCTTCGCGTCACCCGGCCGTCACTCGTCCCTCGAGCTGCTGGTCGGCGTGTACGGCTACGCGGTCCAGATCTACGCCGACTTCAGCGGCTACACGGACATGGCCATCGGGCTCGCGCTCCTGCTCGGCTTCCGCTTCCCGCTGAACTTCGACAGCCCGTACACGGCCACGTCGATCCAGGACTTCTGGCGGCGGTGGCACATGACGCTGTCCCGGTGGCTGCGCGACTACCTATACATCCCGCTCGGTGGCAACCGACACGGCAACCGCACCACCTATCGCAACCTCATGCTGACGATGGTCCTCGGCGGCCTCTGGCACGGAGCGGCCTGGACGTTCGTGATGTGGGGGGCCATCCACGGCGGAGCCCAGTCCGTCGAGCACTGGCGTCGCTCGACCCGGGCGGCCCGGGGACTCCCCGACCCCCCGGACACCCCCGCCCGCCGATGGGTCGCCCGCCTCGCCACCTTCCACGTGGTGGCCCTGGCCTGGGTCTTCTTCCGGTCCGAGTCGATCGCCGGCGCGTTCGACTACCTGGCGCGCTTGGCCGACCCGGGCAACTGGCTCGTCGCCTCGCCACTCGTCACCGTCGGCGTGGTCCTCGCCATCGCCGTCGGCATCGGCGGGCAGTTCGTGCCGCGCGCCGTCACGGCCCGACTGATGTCGGCGTTCTCCCGGTTGGCCCCCGTCACCATGGGCGTGGTCCTCGGCGTCGCCTTGCTGTGCATCGACACCCTCGGCCCGCGCGGAATCGCGCCCTTCATCTACTTCCAGTTCTGACATGACGGCACCCACCCAGCACCCAGGCCCGGGGCCCTCCGGTGAACGCCACCCCACCGCGCGCGTCGCCCGCCGCGCCCCGATGTCGGCGGGGCACGTCGTGGTGGTGATGGTCGTCGCAGCGCTCGTGGGCGGACTCCTCAACGCCGCGGGCATCCGCAAGACCGCCGACGCCCAGTCGGTCGGCATCCGTCGCGACGTCGCGCGGTTCTTCGCCGAGCCGCTCTACGACGTGAGCCGCGCGCTGTGGATCGAACAGGTCCGCCGCGGGCTCCAGGCCGTCACCGGTCGCACCGGCGACGACGACATCGACGCGTCGCTCCCGGATCCCGTCACCGCCGACGGCGCGGGGACGGACCCGACGGCCACGACGACGCTCCCGCCGAGGAAGACGGTCTTCACACCGGCCGACCGAATGCGGCTCTGGATCGGTGGTGACTCCCTCGCGATCACGCCGGGCCAGTCGTTCGTGAACCTCGCCCCGAGTACCGAGGTCATCGACGTCGCCGGGAACAACGTCGACGGGTACGTCGGCACCGGTCTCGCGCGCCCCGAGGTGTTCAACTGGCCCGCGCACATGCTCGATGCGATCGCCCAGGACGACCCTGACGTCATGGTCCTCACCCTGGGCTCGAACGACGACCAGGTCCTGACCGGCGACGGCGGCGTCGGGCCATTCGGCAGCCCCGAGTGGATCACGGAGTACCGCCGCCGAGTCGGGGGGATGATGGACGTCGTCACCGGCGACGGCTCACGCACGATGATCTGGGTCGGCGCCCCGATCATGCGCAACGAGGAGCGTTCCGAGACCCGCTACGGCGTCATCAACGACATCTACCGGGAGGAGGCGGCGAAGCGGCCGGGTCGCGTGTCCTACGTCGACGTCTACGACCGATACACCGTCGACGGCGGGTACGCCGACTACGTGGACGGCGTGCAGGTCCGCACCGCCGACGGCATCCACTTCAGCCGGGCGGGGGGCGACCGGATCGCCCAGGTGATCCTCGACACGCTCCGGGGCGCCTACGACCTGACCTCCTGGCGGGACCGTGGCGCCCCTCCCACCACGCTCGGCCCGGCGCCGCCGACCACTGCGCCGCCGGTCTCCGGGACCGCCCGGACGCGAACCCGGCAAAGGGCGTAGCCTTCCGGCGTGGCTCGCTCCGAGTTCGACGACTTCATGAGCGACGCCGACGCGCTCATGTGGGCGATTGAACAGGACCCGCTGCTGCGGTCCACCATCGTGACCGCCATGTTCCTCGACCACACGCCGGAGTGGGACGCAGTGCGCAACCGCCTCGAGCGGGGCGTCCGGCTGATCCCGCGCATGCGCCAGCGGGTGGTGGAGCCGGCCTTCGGCCTCGGGACCCCTGCGTGGTCCGACGACCCGTACTTCGACCTCGACTACCACGCCCGCCGCGTCCGCAACCCCGACCCCACCACCGACAACTACGTCTACGACCTCGCCGGGCGCGCCGCGATGGAGGCCTTCGACCGCGACCGACCGCTGTGGGAGTACACCCTCGTGGAGGACCTGCCCGGGGGCCGGGCCGCGTTCGTGATGAAGGTCCACCACTCGATGACCGACGGCGTGGGCGGGATCAAGCTCCTCCTCATGCTGCTCGACCTCGAGCGCGAGCCCGCGCCCGCCGCCCCCGACCCCGAGCCCCGGCCGCTGCCCCAGTTCACGCCCATGGCCGTCGCCATGCACCGGCTCGCCGTGCAGCGCGACGTCGTGCAGCATGCGCTGCGACGCGCCGGGCCGAGCGCGGTCGGGCTGATGACCGAACTACGGCACAACGCGCTGGGACTCATCGGGGCCGGCACCGGGGTCCTCACCTCGGCGCTGCGCTTCCTCGCTCCTGCGATCACCCCGGAATCGCCGCTGCTGCAGCCGCGCAGCCTCGGGCGCCGGGTGTTCTCGATCGACCTGCCGCTCGACGACCTAAAGCGCGCGGCCAAGGCCACCGGCGTCAGCCTCAACGACGCGTTCGTGGGCGGGGTCATGGGCGGGCTCGGGCGCTACCACGAGGCGCGCGGGGTCCCGGCGGAGCAACTCCGGATGATCATGCCGATCAACGTGCGGGGCGACGCGGGCGGCCTGGGTGGGAACCACTTCACCCCGGCGCGGGTGATGATGCCCGCGGCGATCCCCGATCCCGCACACCGCGTGAACGAGATCAGCGGACGGTGCCGGCGACTGCGCGCGGAGCCCGCGGTCACGATGACCGAGCAGCTCGCCACCGTGCTCAACCTGCTGCCCCGCAAGGCCGCGACCGCGCTCATGGGGTCGATGTTCAAAGGTGCCGACCTCGTGACCAGCAACGTCCCCGGGGCGCCCTTCCCCCTCTACCTCGGCGGGGCCGAGATCGAGCAGGTCTACGCATTCGGGCCCCTCTCGGGCACGGCCACCAACGTCACGCTCCTCTCCCACGCCGGGACCTGCTGCATCGGCGTGACCGTCGACCTCGCCGCGTTCCCCGAGCCCGACGAGCTGCGTCGTCACCTCCGCGGCGGGTTCGCCGAGATCCTCGCCCTGGCCTGATCCCCCGCTCGTCGTCCCGGCGCATCGCCGGACGCCGCAGTCGCCTCGCTAGTCTCGATTCGTGACCGCCGCACCGAACGCGATCCGGCTGCCGGCGGAGTTGCGGCCGGGCGACGGCCGGTTCGGATCGGGTCCGTCCAAGGTCCGCACCGACGCCCTGGCAGCCCTCGCCGCCACCGGCACCGGCTTCATGGGCACGAGCCACCGTCGCGACGGCGTCCGGTCGGTCGTGCGCCGGGTGCGCGAGGGCATCGCAACGCTGTTCGGGCTCCCCGACGGGTACGAGGTGCTGCTCGGCAACGGTGGGAGCACTGCGTTCTGGGACGCGCTGGCGTTCGGCATGGTGGAGCAGCGCAGCGCCCACCTCGTCATCGGCGAGTTCTCGTCGAAGTTCGCCGCGGTCACCCGGGGGGCACCGTTCCTGGCCGACCCCGTGGTCGTGGAGCACCCGCCGGGCACGCGCGGCGTCGTCGGCGCCGACGCGTCGGTGGACCTCTACGCGCTGATCCACAACGAGACCTCTACCGGGGTGATGGCCGACATCGCCCGGCCCGCCGGGGCGACCGGCATCGTCGCCGTCGACGCCACCTCCGGGGCGGGGGGCCTGCGCGTCGACCCCACCCAGTTCGACGTGTACTACTTCGCGCCCCAGAAGGCCTTCGCCGGCGACGGCGGCCTCTGGCTCGCGTGCTGCTCCCCGGCTGCGGTGGAGCGCATCGCCCGTGTGCAGGGCTCGGGGCGCTGGATCCCCCCCTCGCTCGACCTGGCGATCGCCCTCGAGAACTCCCGCCTCGACCAGACCTACAA
>JBJSXO010000121.1:0-3760 GCA_046086425.1 Actinomycetota bacterium
GGGACCGTCACCCGCGGACGGGCCCAGACCGTCGTCACGCCCCCCGAGACGGTCGAAGCGCCCGCCCGACCCGAGCTCGACGACGGCGACCACGACCGCTTCGCCCACTACTGCAAGAAGGCCGACATCGTGCGAGCCCACGTCACCGGTGAGGCCATCACCGCGCTGTGCGGGAAGAAGTGGGTGCCCACCCGCGACCCCTCCCGCTACCCGGTGTGCCCCACCTGCAAGGAGCTCAAGGACGCGGGGTACACCCTGCGCTGACGGCCCCGGAGGGAGCCCGTGATCACGGTCGACAAGTTCGCGGGGGCCTGTGGTGCGGTGCTGGGCGGGGTCGACCTCGCCGCCGACCTCGACGACCACGAGGTCGCCACCATCCGCCAGGCCCTCCTCGAGCACCAGGTCGTGTTCGTGCGCGACCAGGACCTCGACCCCGAGCGCCAGGTCGCGTTCTCGCGGCGCCTGGGACCGCCGAGCCCGGTGCCGTTCGTGCAGTCGATCCCGGAGCACCCCGAGGTCATCGCCGTCGTGCGCGAAGCCACCGAGAGCCACGGATACACGTTCGGAGGGCTGTGGCACTCCGACTTCTCGTTCCTCCCCGAGCCGCCGTTCGCGTCGATGCTGCACGCGCTCGAGGTCCCGCCCTACGGCGGCGACACCATCTGGGCCAGCCAGACGCAGGCGCTCGAGCAGTGCTCCCCAGCGCTGCAGGACATGCTCACCCGCCTCGACGGCGTGCACAGCGCGACCAACGCCTACTCCCCCAAAATGCAGGCGGTCCACGACACCTTCGCGGGCATGTCCGTGCAGACGGACGAGTCGGCGAACCGCACCCAGGTGCACCCCGTCGTGCGGGTCCACGGAGAGACCGGTCGGCCCGCGCTGTTCGTCAACGCCCAGTACACCGTGGGCCTGCGCGGGTTCGGGCCGCACGAAGCCCGTCCGCTCCTCGACTTCCTCTTCGCCCATTCCACCCGGACCGACTTCACGTGCCGCTGGCACTGGCGGGTGGGCGACGTCGCGATCTGGGACAACCGCTCGGTGCAGCACATGGCCATGGCCGACTTCACCGGACACCGCCGGGCCATGCACCGCACCACCGTCGCCGGGGAGGCCCCGATCCCTGCGGCGCCGCGGCCCTGACCGCGCCGGGTCAGGACGTCCGGTCGGTGGGGACCGGCAGCGGGTCCTCGATCACGAAGTCGTCGGCCTCGGCGAGGCGGCGGATGGTGCTCGCCGCGTCGCGATCGCGGATGAGGAACGCCGAGCCGGCCGCCACCACGATCAGGCCGGTGGCCACGAGGAACGTCACGCGGAACGCGTCGAGCGCCGTGCTCGTCGGGTCCACGGCACCCCCATCGAGGTGGGCGGTCGCCTCGACGAGCACCGTGGCGAGGATCGCGACGCCGAGCGACGCCGCGATCTGCCGCTGTGCCGAGTAGATGGCCGAGGCGCGTCCGGTGTCGGACGGTGCGACGTTGGCGTAGCTCGACGCCTGGATCGGCACGAAGGTGAACGCCATGCAGATCCCGCGCAGGAACATGATGAGCCGGATCGTCCAGAGGCTCGTGGCGAAGCCCACGCTCGCGAGCGGCAGCGTCACCACCGACAGCGCGACCAGACCCCCGATCACGAGCCGGCGCGGGCCCAGCGTGTGGTAGAGCCGGCCCACGACCTGGCTGGCCAGGATCATGCCCACGGCCTGCGGGAACGTCGTGAGGCCCGACTGGATCGCCGTGAGGCCGAGCAGGGTCTGCAGGAACAGGGGCAGGATGAAGAGGAGCCCCGCGAAGCTGCCGAAGGCGAGGGCGGTGACGATGTTGGCGTTGCGGAACATCCGCTCGCCGAACAGCCGCAGCGCGAGCATCGGATCGTCGACGTGGGTCTCCACGTAGACCAGCAGCACGCACGCGAGGACCCCGTACCCGAGGGGCAGGAGGACCCACGGGGATCCCCACCCGTCGGCCGGGCCCCGGGAGAGCGCGAAGAGGATCGCGGCGAGCGCCGACCCCGACAGCAGGAACCCCGGCAGGTCGAACCGCCCCGCCGCCGGCTCCTTGTGCTCCTTCAGCCCGACGACCCCGATCAGGAACGTGGCGATGCCCACCGGGAGGTTGAGGTAGAAGATCCACCGCCACGAGTGGTACGTGACGAACCAGCCGCCGATCACCGGCCCGAGCGCCGGCGCCAGCACCGTCGGGACGATCAGCACCGTCGATGCCTTGGCTCGCTCGATCGGCGGGAAGGCCCGGAACAGCATCGCCGTGCCCACCGGCACGAGCATCCCGCCCCCCACCCCCTGGAGGATGCGGAACGCGGTGAGTTCGCCGAGCGAGGTCGCGGTGCCGCACAGCATCGACGCACCGGTGAACATCACGAGGGCGAAGAGGAAGATCTTCTTGGTCCCGAAGCGGTCGCCGATCCAGCCCGAGGCCGGGATCCACACCGCGAGCGAGAGCAGGTAGCCGAGCACGACCCACTCGATCTGCGAGATCGTCGCGTCGAATTCGCGCGCCAGCGTGGGGAGAGCGACGTTCACGCTCGTGGTGTCGAGGATATCCATGAAGGTCCCGGCCACGAACACGATGGCGACGATCCACTTGTACGGAATACGCGCCATGAGCCTCCTCGGGACCGCGCCGCACTGTAGGCAGCGTTCTCCGGGACCGGCCACACCGACCCATACGTCGTACGCCGCGTCTCCACCGCGTTCCGCACCGACGCTGCGGCCATACTCGCGACATGAGCCTGCGTCGAGGTGCTGCCCTTGCCGCGAGCGTGCTGCTCGCCGGAGCCCTGCTCGCCGCCTGCGGCGGCGGCGACGGCGGCGTGGACTCCTCGCCGAACGACCAACCCGCCACCACGGGGGAACCCACCGCGACGACCGGGAACCCGAGCGCAACCACGCCGCCGGGAACGGTCCCACCCGACGCCGCCGGCGTCGACGTGCGCGTCTATTACCTCGACGGGGGGAAGATCGCCACGGGCCATCGGCGCGTCGCTCCGACCCGAGCGGTGGCCCGGGCCGCCTTCGACGCGCTCATCGCCGGACCGACCGACACCGAGGCGCGGGCCGGCTTCACCAGCGCGGTACGCCCGGAGACCACCGTCACGGACCTCGACATCTCCGGCGGTGTCGCCACCGTCACCCTGTCGCCCGAGATCGGGCGCGGCGACAACGCGGAGACCGCCGCGCAGGCGGTCGCGCAGATCGTCTACACGCTCACGCAGTTCCCGACGGTCGAGCGCGTGCGGATCGGCAGCGAAGCCACGCCGATCGGCCGGGACGACCTCCGCGCCGTGACGCCGCTGGTGCTCCTCGAGAGCGTGGCGCCGGGCGACACCGTCACCAGCCCCGTGACCGTGGCCGGGGAGTCCAACACGTTCGAGGGCACGGTCCGGATCCGGGTGCTCGGGGCCGACGGCGCCGTGCTCGCCGACACGTTCACCACGGCCACGAGCGGGTCCGGCACGTGGGGGCGGTTCTCGGAGAAGGTCGCATTCGACCGCAAGGGGAACACCACCGGGTCCGTCGTCGTGTTCTGGGACTCGCCCGAGGACGGGTCCCCCCGGGACGTGACCGAGGTGCCGGTGCGCTTCGCGTAGTAGAACGAGGCGCATGGCCGGAGCACTCGACGGAATACGCATACTCGACCTCACCTGGGGCACCGCCGCCCTGGGCGTCCTCCTGCTCGCCGAGCAGGGCGCCGACGTCATCAAGGTGGAACCGCCCGGCGGCGACCCGTTCCGCCACTACGAG
>JBJSXO010000122.1:0-2243 GCA_046086425.1 Actinomycetota bacterium
CGACGAGAGCCCGTACGCATCGCGCGTCGCCGCGATGTTGCGGGCGATGTAGCGACGCTCCTTCGCGTACTCGTTCGGGTTCACGCGGAACTGCTTGATCAACGCGGGGTAGATCGTGCCGACCACGATCGAGACGAACCCCCAGAGCCCCACGGCGATGATCGGCAGCACCCAGCCGCGGCGCCAGATGTTCCAGAGGAACAGCGCCGCGGCGACGATCGAGATGAAGATCAGGAGGTTGAGTGCGGGGAGCTCGGCCTTCACCTGCGTGTAGCCCGCGCCGTCGACCGCACCCCGCGTGGAGAAGTTCAGCTCGAAACGGGCGAAGTAGTACTCGGCCGTCTTCACCAGCGCCATGACGGCGAGGATCACCGACAGGTGCGCCTTCACCTGCGGGGTGACCCGTTCGGTCTGGGCCTGGAACCGGATGCCGCCGTTGAGGTAGTACGCGACCGCGGTGACGAGGAGCACGATCACGAGGCCGGCGAACAGCCAGTCGATGATGAAGCGGATGAACGGCAGCTGGAAGACGTAGAAGCCGATATCCCTGCCGAACTGGGGATCGGTCGTGCCGAAGTCGACGCGGTGCGTGAACAGGATCCACTGCTGCCACTGAGCGGAGACGCCGATGCCTGCGATCAACGCGAAGAAGACGGCCACCGCGACCCTGATCCGGCCCGTGTAGCGCTCGGTGGCCTGGCGGTACCGGCTCACCATCTCGTCCTCGGGCGTCATCGGCCCGAGCCGCAGGCGCGGCGCCAGCCGGTCGGCGATCACGAGGTTCACGAGCATGATGACGAAGAAGACGATCGTGAACACCAGCGCCGGGACGACCTTCGAGAAGGGGAGCTGGCCCAACGTGCTGCGCTGGCCGAGCGAGTCGAACCACAGGTAGTCGGTGTAGAAGACCGCGAGGCCCCGGAGGCTGAACAGCAGGACGAGCAGGGCGACGACGATCGCGATCATCCATCCGCGGACGCGGAAGCGCCGGCGCTCGTACTGGGGCACGCGCATCGCGCCGTAGGCTAGTGGCCGCCGGCCCCCCGGCGGTCGGCGCGCTCGGCCGGGACCGGCACCACCAGGCAGCGGCACCCCGCGTGCGCCGGTGGGCAGGACTGCCCGGTCGGGAACGGCCGACCTTTGCGCGTGGGCTCGAGCGCGTTGTCGTCGGCGTCGGGGCACTGCTCGACCTCGGCCGGGACCCAGCGCATCAGCGCACCGTCGGGCGTGGCGTCGAACACGCCCCGGGCGAACGCCCACGCCGCGAGGTCGCCGAGCGCCGGGGCGAGATCCTGCCCGCGCCATTCCCGGTAGCGCGCGCCGACGGCGCTCGCGATCAGGCGCTGGAGCGCCGGGAGGTCCTCGGACGCACCCTCGCGGGCTGCGCTCTCGAGCGACGCCACGACCCGCTTGCGCAGCGGGAGGACGACCAGGCTCACCAGCTGCTCGGCCAGGCCGTCGGGTGCCGGCCGGCCGTTCCCACCCCCGAGCTCCCGGCCCGACGCGTACAGGTCGTCGACCTCGGGCCCCACGGCCTCGGTCCACCGCGCCACCTGCGCGGCTTCGGGGTCGAGGGCGTCGACGGCGTCACCCCGGCCCTTCTTCCGACGTACGGCGTCGAGCAGCTCGTTCTGCTCGTCCTGGAGCAGGCGCTTCACCCGGGGGGCCAGCGCGCGCACTGCGGCCTCGACCGCCGCGTCGCGCCGCTGTCGCAGCGCCGGATCGTCGAGCGTTGCCGACTCCACCGGGTCGGACACCGGCCAGCTCGGCTCGGGCGCCACCGGCGCAACCTCGACCAGGTCGTGCGCCTCGACGAGATGCTCCGCATCGGCCCGGCGCGGCCGCGCCGTTCGGCGCCCGGCCGGGCGCGCACCGGGCGACGACGCCGGCTTCGGTGCCGGCTCGGTTGCGTCGTCCGCCACGTCCTCGCGGATCTTGGCGAACAGGTTGCCGAGCGCATCGCCGGTCATCCCGCTCCCCGATCGCCGCGGCGCCGACCCACCGGGCCGAGCCCGTGCTGCTGGCGATCCCGCGTCGTCACCCCGCAAATGCTATTGGGCGTCGCCGCCCGGGATCACGATGGCTCCGACGGGATCGGAACGGGCGCACCGCCCGCTGCGGCGAGGGCCCGGAGGGCGTCGTCGATGCTGCGCACCCCGACCACCTTCACGCCCCCGGCGCGGGCGCGCGCGGCGCGCGCCTCGTCGGCCGGCACGATCATCAGACGGGCCCCGGCCCGGCGG
>JBJSXO010000123.1:0-5901 GCA_046086425.1 Actinomycetota bacterium
CTGGTCGAGGCCCTGGTTCCCGCGATCGCCGACGAGGAACCCGAGCGATGAGCGCCGCGGGGGACCGCACTGTGCTCGACCTGCCTCGTCTGCTCGAGGTTGCGCTCGACGCGGCTCGGGCCGGCGGCGAGATCGTCCGGAGCGCGTTCGGCGCCGCGCGCGACGTCCGCGCGAAGGGCCCGGGCGATTGGGTGAGCGCCACCGACACCGCGAGTGAGCGGGCCGTGCGGGCGTTGCTACGGGAGGGTGCGCCCGAGCTTCCGGTGTTCGGGGAGGAGGAGGGTGGCGAGCGGGCCGAGATCGGATGGCTGGTCGACCCGCTCGACGGGACCGCCAACTTCCTGCACCGGTACCCGGTGGTGGGGGTGTCGATCGGCCTCGTAGTGGGCCGCGAGCCCGTGGTGGGCGTGGTGCACGCACCGCTGCTCGGCGACACCTACTGGGCCACCGCCGGCGGGGGCGCGTTCCGCGACGGCACCCGCCTGACGGTCTCGGAGCGTCCGCCCGCCGAGGCGATCTGCGCGACGGGCTTCCCGTTCCGGGCCAAGCGGGAGCGGCTGCCCGAGTACCTCCCGGTGTTCGAGCGGGCCCTCACGACGTTCGAGGACCTGCGCCGGGCCGGGGCGGCAAGTCTGGACCTGGCCTGGACGGCCGCCGGGGTGTACGACGGGTACTTCGAGCAAGGCCTGGGCCCCTGGGACGTGGCCGCCGGGGCCCTCCTGGTCCGGGAAGCCGGGGGCGTGGTCACCGACTGGCGGGGTGATCCGACCGCCTGGCTGGTCAGCGGCGACATCGTGGCGGCGCCCCCACCCATCCACGCCCGCCTCCAGACCCTCCTCTGACCCCTCCCACCCCCACGATGCGTTTCTGACCGTCGTCTTCGAGGACGCCTGACGGCACCCTCGGAAATCGGTGGATCCGCTGCGGGTCCACCTGCCAGACTGGTCGGGTCTCCCGCCCCAGGTGGGGGCCGAGGCCGAGAGCACCCGCTAGCAGGAACCACCGTGATGCGCAACTTCCCGACGGACAGCCGGAACCAGGGCTCCACCGGGTTCGCGCGCGCCCCGTACGCCTGCGCGATGGCGGCTGCATCGTGGTCGATCCCGGCGACGCCCGTCGCCACCGACCACAAGCCCCGGCCCCGGCGGCACCGCGTGACTCCGCTCTAGCGCCCACCAGCGCAGCGAGACACGAGAGGCCGCCGGGGCACCCCGGCGGCCTTCTTGCATTTCCGGCCGCACCGGGCCCCGGCCCGATCCCGGACCCGATCCCGAACCCTGCCCACCCACCGAACCCGACCCTCACCACCGACCCGAGAAGGGACACCGGCGATGTCCGCCACCCAGATCGACATCACAACCGAGACCGACCTCGAACTCGGCGAGGAGCCCTGGCGGCTCGACGCCCGCTGTCGTGACGGCGCGGCGTCGCTCACCGACCTGTTCTTCTCGGAGGACCTCGGCGACATCGCCCGGGCCAAGTCGTTCTGCGCCGGGTGCACCGTGCGACTCGACTGCCTCGGCGCGGCAGTGGACCGGGCCGAGCCGTGCGGCGTCTGGGGCGGAGAGCTGTTCGTCAACGGCCGGGTGGTCGCCCACAAGCGTCGGCGCGGCCGCCCGCCCAAGGTCGCCCGTCCCGAGCTCATCCTGCACTGGGAGGTCGCCATCGCCGACATCGCCTGAACCCGCCGACCCGCCGTCGGGCCGCCTCCGTGCGGACCGGGGTGACGCCGACGCGACCTTCCGGACCCGGGCCCATGGCCCCGGGGTCGGGTCCCGGACGCGTTCCGCGCGAGCCCCGGTTTGCCGAAGCGGCCTCCGGCGGGCGTCGGGTGCGGAGACGAGGGGGGCCGGCGCTCGCCGCCGGCCCCCTCGCGTCGGGGAAGCGGTGGCGCCCTTGCGGGCGGCCGCGCGGGGAAGCGTACGATCGGACGCGGCCCGACGGTCGGTGCCGCGCCACGACCGGGGGGTTCCCGTGGGCTCTGTCGACAACGACCGCCGCATCGATCCGCGCCTCAAGGCGTTTCTTGCGTTCCTGCCGTCGGTGACGGCCAGCGACGCCACGAGCCGTGGGGCGATGCTCGCCGAGACGGTCACCCCCGAGGCCGTCGCCGAGCGCGAGCGCGTCGCTGCGCTCTTCGAGATGCTCGACGACGAGACGGTGGCGCCCCGAGAGGGCCTCGAGATCTCCCGGATCGAGATCCCGTCGGAGCCCGACGGCAACACCATCGTCCTGCAGGTGATTCGCCCGTTTTCCGACGCCCCGCTGCCGTGCGTGTACTACATCCACGGCGGCGGCATGGCGGCGATGTCGTGCTTCGACGGTATGTACCGCGCCTGGGGCCGGATCATCGCCCATCAGGGGGTCGCCGTCGTGATGGTGGACTTCCGCAACTGCCTTGTGCCGTCGTCGGTGCCGGAGGTGGCTCCGTTCCCGGCAGGGCTGAACGACTGCGTGTCGGGGCTCAAGTGGGTCCACGCCCATGCCGCCGAGCTCGGCGTCGATGCCGACCGGATCGTTGTCGCCGGCGAGAGCGGCGGGGGGAACCTCACCCTGGCCACGGGCCTGCGGCTCAAGCGCGACGGCGACCTCGGGCTCATCCGGGGTCTCTACGCGCTGTGCCCGTACATCGCGGGCGAGTGGCCCCAAGCACGGTTCCCCTCGTCGACGGAGAACAACGGGATCTTCTTGGACCTCCACCACAACCGGGGGGCCATGGGGTACGGGATCGAGGCCTTCGAGGCGCGCGACCCGTTGGCCTGGCCGTCGTTCGCAACGGAGGAGGACGTCGCCGGCCTCGTTCCCACGGTGATCAGCGTGAACGAGTGTGACCCGCTGCGCGACGAGGGCATCGAGTTCTACCGGTTGCTTCTCCAGGCGGGGGTTCCGGCCCGGTGTCGTCAGGTGATGGGGACGATGCACGGCGCCGAGGTCCTGTCGATCGCGTGCCCGGACATCAGCCACGAGACGGCGTCCAGCATCGCCCACTTCTGTCGCACCGTGTGATGTCCGGTCGGCCGGCGCGCGTCTGCGTCTAACCTCATCGTCCCCGGGCGCTTAGCTCAGCTGGCGAGAGCACCTCCCTTACAAGGAGGGGGTCGGGGGTTCGAGTCCCTCAGCGCCCACCACCACTCGTGCGCGTGAACGCGCCGACGTCGGGGAGCCGGGCGGCTCCGGTATATCGTTGGCCATGGTCGATACAGACGGTGATGTGACACGACTCGCCAACCTGCGCTCATGGAACGTCGGAGTAGGGGTCGTTCATCTCCTCCAGGCGGTGGCGATCCTCGTCCTGAGCAACGGTTTCGCACTGCCGGTCGTGGCCGGCGTCCAGACCGGACCCCCGGGCACGCCGATCACCGTCGAGAAGACCTTCTTCGACCTGCGGTTCGCGATCGCGATCGCGCTCTTCCTGTTGCTCGCGGCGATCGACCATCTCCTGATGGCAGCACCCCGGGTGGTGTCGTGGTACGAGCGCAACCTGCGCCAGCACATCAACTACGCGCGGTGGATCGAGTACTCGATCAGCGCGTCGATCATGGTCGTGCTCATCGCGATGCTGCCCGGCATCAACAACCTGTACGCCTTGATCGGCGTGTTCACGGCCAACGCCGCGATGATCCTCTTCGGCCTGCTGATGGAGCGCGTCAACCAGGACCGCAACGACGTGACGTGGTGGCCGTTCGTCTGCGGGTGCATCGTCGGTGCAGTCCCGTGGATCTGCATCACGATCGCGATCGTGGTGTCGACCACCGAGGGCGACGGCGTTCCCGGGTTCGTCTACGCCATCTTCGTGTCGCTGTTCCTGCTGTTCAACTGCTTTGCGGTGAACCAGTGGCTGCAGTACCGCAAGCGCGGGCGGTTCGCCGACTACTTCTACGGCGAGAAGGTGTACCTGGTGCTGAGCCTGGTTGCGAAGAGCGCGCTCGCCTGGCAGGTGTTCGCCGGCACGCTGACCTGACCCGAAGCGGCGGGCGCCCCGGCCGGCGGCGCGGCTCAGACGACTCCGTCGAGCATGGGGGTTACCGCAGTGAGGAAGCGCTCCGGCGACTCCACCATCGGGTAGTGACCGACTCGGTCGAGCCGCACGAGCGGCGCCTCCGGACGGGCGGCCTGCAGGCGGTCGGCCATCGCGGGGACCGCGATCGGGTCGTCGAGGCCCCACACGATCCCGACCGGGGAGGGGTGGGTCTCGATCGCGCCGGTGAACCGGCCCTGGGCGCGGCGGCGCTCCTCGATGTAGCGGATGGTGCGGGCGAGCACGAGGTTGCCCTCGTCGTGCAGGATCGCCTCGGCCTGGGCACGAACCTCGTCGGGCGCGACCGCAGCGTGGCTGCTGAACGTGGCGACGAGGGCAGCCGTGAGTGCGTCCACGTCGGGCGCAAGCGCAGGGTCGAGGCGCGCGTCGGGGAGCGACAGGAGCAACTGCTGGCCGGCCGTGAGCTGGGCCATCTCGATGTAGATGCTCCCGTTGGTCACGACACGACGGGTCACCTCCACCCCCCAGGTTCCCTCGGCGTGGCGGGCGAGGAGCTCCCCGCCGACCGTGTTGCCCATGTCGTGGGTCAGCAGCGCCAGGCGCTCGACCCCGACGTCGGCGACGAAGGCCTGGGCCAGGTCGGCCTGCAGCGCCATGGTGTACCCACGGTCGGGCTTCGCCGAGAAGCCGTAGCCCAGCATGTCGAACAGCAGGACCCGACGGCTCCGACGGAGCCCGTCGAGGACGACGCGGTAGTCGAGCGACGACGTCGGGTACCCGTGGAGCACGAGGAGGGGCTCGGCGGTCTCGGGTCCGAGGGGCGGCGCGACGACGGTGAACACGCGGTGTCCGAGCAGGCTGCGGTGGTCGCCGAGGTCCTGCCATGGGCGGGCTGTGTCGTACGCCGTCATCGCTGTGCTCCTCGATCGGGTGGCGTGTCGTGTCGCGTGCCGCTAGCGCAGCATGATCGCGCCACCGTCGGCCATCAGCGTCTGGCCGGTCATGTAGCGGCACGCATCGGAGAGCAGGAACGCGACGACGGGCGCAATGTCTCCCTCGGCATCGCCATCGCGCGCGATCGGCTGCTGTGCGAAGGTCGAGGCCCAGATGGCCTGGCGCTCGGGTGAGTCGGCGGGAGGCGCGCGGTGACCTGCCGACACCGGGCAGACGCAGTTGACGACGATGCCGTCGGCCGCCCACTCCCGGGCGGCAACCCGGGTGAGCCCCCTGATGGCCTCCTTCGACGCGGCGTACGGGCCGTAGCCGGCTGCGCCGGTGAGCCCGCCGTTGGAGCCCATCGTCACGATTCGTCCCCACCCCTGCGCCCGCATGTGCGGGTACACCGCCTGCATCGACCAGAGGGTCCCCTTGGGCCCGGTGTCCAAGAGCACATCCATGTCGGCGTCGGTGACCTCGGCGAGGGGCATGACCGAGCGGAACGTCTGCGCGTTGGCGACGAGCCCGTCGACCCGGCCGAAGCGGGTGACTGCCGCGGCGGCCATGGCGAAGGCGCCGTCGCGATCGGCGACGTCGCCGGGCACGGCGAGATGCTCCGCGCCGAGCGCGTCGAGCTCGGCGGTGAGCGCGTCGAGCCGAGCGGGCTTGCGGCCGGTGACCACGAGCCGGACCCCGTGCCGGGCGAGGAAGTGGGCCAGGCCCCGGCCGATGCCGCGCGAGGCACCGGTGACGATCACCACCTTGCCCTCGAGGCCTGCCGGGTCCCCGAGGCCTGCGGGGTCCTCGGGGCGGTCGGTCGGGGCGTCGTGCGGGCGGTCCACGGGACCATCGTCGCGCGTGCGGGTGCCGGGTCGGCCAGACTGGGGCGATGCGCATCGGAATCAACGGATCCGGGCTCCTCGCGTTCGCCCGCCCGGCGGACGAGATCGTCGCCCACGCAGTCGCCGCCGAAGCCGACGGCTTCG
>JBJSXO010000124.1:0-5134 GCA_046086425.1 Actinomycetota bacterium
CTCGCCGGTCACGTCGCGACCGCGTTCCGGGCTCCGCACGGCGAGGCCCAACGCCACCGCCGCGTCCTTCACCGGGCTGGGCGTCGGCGTGCCCCCGCGTCCACGCCGACGGTCGGGCTGGGTGACCACGACGACGACCTCGTGGCCGGCGGCGACGATCGCCTCGAGCGGCGCAACGGCGTCGGTCGGTGTGCCGAAATAGGCGATGCGCACCGCGCGGTCGTGACCCGACGCGTCAGTCGCGCTCGGTGGTGGGCACCGCCACGAGCTCCTCGCGCCGGCGGATCTCGCGCAGCACGGCCTTGCGTGCGTCGGCGTCGACGCGGTCGATGGCGAGCACACCGTCGAGGTGGTCGATCTCGTGCTGGAGCATGCGGCCGAAGTAGTCGTCGCCCGCCTCGAGGACGACCTCGTGGCCGTCGAGGTCGATCCCCCGTACGGTGACGAGCCGGGGCCGCACGATCTCGAAGCGCAGGTCGGGGAAGGACAGGCAACCTTCCTCGTAGCTCATCTCGCCGGACGCCTCGACGATCTCCGGGTTGATCAGCACCTCGGGTGACTCGTCGCGACCGATGTAGGTGAAGAAGCGCTGCTGGATTCCCACCTGGGGCGCCGCCAGGCCACCACCCATCGCCTGGTACATCGTCTCGACCATCGTGTCGACGACGCGTGAGAACCCGCCGTCGATGTCGGTGACCTCCCGCGCCCGCAGACGCAGCACGGGGTCCCCGAACGTCCGGATCGAGTACGCGCCCACGGGGTCAGGGTACCAGCGGCCCCGTGACGCCCGGTCAGACGCGCGGCGGGTCGACCGCGACGCGGAGGCGGCCCAACCCCCGCGCCGGGCCGAGATCGGTCGCCGCGAGACCGTCGGCGAGCGCGTCCGGCGACGGCGACCGCACCAGGGCCGGGCCGTCCTCGCCGCCGGTCACCGCGAGACCGGCCGCCCGGAGCGCGTTCGCGGCCAGCGCGACCGCAGCGGCGACCCCGGACACCTCGGCGACCGCGCCGAACGGCGGGAACGCCAGCGCTCGGCGCACGGCCGTGTCCTCGGCCACGAGGTCGGTCGGATCGCCGGTGCGCGCGGCCCGCAGCACCGGGTGGTCGGGCATCCGGGTCTGCACGAGGAGACGACCGCCGTCGGCCCGCCCACCCAGCAACCGGGCCCCGCGCACCAGCAGCCACAGGGCCTGCGCGTGCGCGCGGTACCGAGGCGCGAGGAGCTCCTCGTCGAAGGCCAGGAACGCGACCAGCCGCACCGGTGGGCGGGACCCCCGCAGGACCCGGTGCAGCACCGCCTCGGTCCCGACGAGCACCGCCTCGTCCCCGACGGCGTCGGTGGCAGCATCGACGTCGGCCACCGGGGTGCGCGGCACCAGGGCAGCCACGTCGTCGCGGACCGCGTGCACACCGGGGCGTACGGGCCGGAACCGGGTCGCCCCGCACTCCCCGCACACCGGCGGGCGGGTCGCCGCGCACCGCGGGCACTCGAGCACGTCGTCGGGCTGGCCGACCGCTGCGCCGCAGGTGGTGCAGCGGGCCAGCGCCGCGCAGGCGCGGCACGCCAGGAGGCGGGCGCGCCCCTTGCGGTTGACCACCACGATCGCCCGCCCTCCGGCGTCGAGCGCCCGGTGGATCGCCGGACCCAGGGCGAGGGAGCAGATGCCGGTTCCCGGTGGGTCGTCCCGCACGTCGACGACCTCGAGCTGCGGCCACCCCGCCCGCAACCGGCGGCCGTCCGGGGTGACCGCGACCGCGCCGGGCGTGGCGCGCGCCTCAGGACTCGGGGCCGGGCTCACCAGCGTGATCGACGCGCCCGCGCGCACGGCACGCTCGACGGCGACGTCGCGGGCGTGCCAGGTCGGCGCCCGCTCGTCTTGGAACGACTCGTCGATCTCGTCGAGCACGACCACGGCGGCCAGGTCTGGGATCGGGAGCCACACCGCGGCCCGTCCACCGACGACCACTCGGGCCCCGTGCCGGGTCGCGTCCCAGATCGCCGCACGCGCCCGGTCGGTCAGGTCGCTGTGGTGGTGCAGCACCTCCCGCCCCTCCTCCGCAATGGACCGGACCAGCGCACCCGCGCGTGCCGGCTCGGGGACCAGCACCAGGGTCGATCCCTCGGGGGCGCAGACCGCGCGGACGAGGCCCCGGCGGTCGGCCGCCGGCGGCCACGTGACCACCCGGACCCGGGCGTCGAGCCAGTCGGCACCGAGCTCGGTGGGGGGCGCCGACACCGGGTGCAGCGCGGACTCCGGGCTCGGCGACGCCGTTGCGGTCACCGAGACCGGCGGCGAGGCCGCGCGGAGGAACGCCGTCACCGGCCCGGCCCAGCGGTGGGCCGCCCAGTGGGCCAGGGCCACGACCTCGGGCGGGGGACCCGCCGACACGACCTTGTGCACCGGGACGATCCGGTCGGGGTCCGCCTCGGGGACGACGTCGTCGGCCACGACCCACCCGCGCACCCTCCGGCCGTGCAGCGGCACCCGGACGACGGTCCCGACGCGCACCGAGGCCGCGAGCGCCTCGGGCACCAGGTAGTCGAACGTGCGGGCCACCGCCGGGACGTCCGGCTGGACCCGGCACACCCGGGGCCCGAGGATCAGGCGAGTGCCTCGGCGGCCTTGCGCAAGTCCCCGGCCTGGTCCGTGGCCTCCCAGGTGAAGGTCGGCTCGGGCCGGCCGAAGTGGCCGTAGGCCGAGGTCTTCCGGAAGATCGGGCGGCGCAGCGCGAGGCGCTCGATGATCGCAGCGGGCCGGAGGTCGAAGTGCTCCTGGACGAGGTCGGGCAGCCGGGCCGGGTCGATCTCCGAGGTCCCGAAGGTGTCGACCATGACCGACACCGGCCGGGCCACACCGATCGCGTACGCGACCTGCACCTCGCAGCGCCGGGCGATCCCTGCGGCCACGATGTTCTTCGCGGCGTGGCGCACCGCGTAGGCAGCCGAGCGGTCGACCTTGGTCGGGTCCTTGCCCGAGAAAGCGCCACCCCCGTGGCGGGCCATGCCCCCGTAGGTGTCGACGATGATCTTGCGGCCCGTGAGCCCGCAGTCGGCGTGTGGGCCGCCGAGCTCGAACGCACCCGTGGGGTTGCAGAGCACCTCGAAGTCGTCGCCGGCGAACTGCTCCGGCAAAGTAGGCCGGATCACGTGCTCGATCAGGTCCGGCGTGAGCAGGCCTTCGCGATCCATGCCCGGCGCATGCTGGGTGGAGATCAGGACCGTCGACAGACGCTGCGGGCGGCCGTCCACGTACTCGATGCTCACCTGGGTCTTGCCGTCGGGCCGCAGGTACGGGAGCGTCCCGCTCTTACGCACCTCGGCGAGCCGGAACGCGAGACGGTGCGCGAGCCAGATCGGCATCGGCATCAGGTCCTCGGTCTCGTCGCAGGCGTACCCGAACATCATTCCCTGGTCGCCGGCACCGGTCTCGTCGTAGCGGTCGTCGGACGCGGCGCGCTGCTCGGCGGCCTTGTCGACTCCCATGGCGATGTCCGGGGACTGCTCGTCGATCGAGGTGATCACCCCACAGGTGTTGCCGTCGAACCCGAACGACTCGCGGTCGTAGCCGATGCCGCGGATCGTGTCGCGTACGACGCGTGGGATGTCGACGTAGGCGCGCGTGCTGATCTCGCCCGCCACCACCACCAGGCCGGTGGTGGCCATCGACTCGCAGGCCACGCGGCTCTCCGGGTCCTGGTCCAAGATGGCATCGAGGACGGAATCGGAGATCGCGTCGCACATCTTGTCGGGGTGACCCTCGGTCACCGACTCCGACGTGAACGTGAACCGGTTCACTGAGGGTCTCCTTCGTGGGGCAAGCGAACTTCGGGTAGGCGAACTTCGGGCAAGCGGGCGTCGCGGATGCGGTCGAGGACGAGATCGGCGAGGGCGACCTTGGTCACGAGACCGGGCTCGTCGACGTGGCCGTTCGCGTCGAGGAGGACCGCTCGGTTCGTGTCCACCTCGAAGCCGGAGTCACCGGAACGGACATCGTTGCCGACCATGAGGTCGACGCGCTTGGCCGTGAGCTTCGCCGCGGCGTTGCTCCGGACGTCGTCGGTCTCGGCCGCGAAGCCCACCAGGAACTGGTCCGGACGCTTGCGCTCGCCGAGAGCCCGCAGGATGTCCGGGGTGGGCTCGAGGACGATCTCCGGCACGCCCTCGGACTTCTTGATTTTGGTTCCGGCCACCACCTTGGGCCGGAAATCCGCAACCGCAGCGGCCATCACCACCACGTCGGCGGAGTCGGACGCCGTGAGGGTGGCTGCCGCCATCTCCTCGGCGGTCCCCACCGGTATCACCCGGACCCGGGGGTGGGCGCTGCGTGCGACGGTGGTCACGAGCGTCACGTCGGCCCCACGCGCCGCTGCCGCATTGGCGAGAGCGAAGCCCATCTTCCCCGACGACCGGTTGCCGATGAACCGCACGGGATCGATCGGCTCACGCGTTCCTCCCGCGGTGACGACGATCCGCAACCCGCCGAGATCACCGTCGCGTGCGACCACCCGGGCCGCGGCCTCGACGATGCGGTCGGGCGCGGCCAGGCGGCCCGCGCCGACATCGCCACCGGCCAAGCGACCCTCCTCCGGGTCGATCACATGGACGCCGCGTGCGCGCAAGGTCGCGAGATTGTCGATCACCGCCGGGTGCTCCCACATCTCGGTGTGCATCGCCGGGGCGACGAGCACCGGGGCACGCGTGGCGAGCAGGGTTGCCGAGGTGAGGTCGTCGGAGATCCCGTGTGCGTACTTGCCGATCGCCTTGGCCGTGGCCGGCGCGACGAGGACGAGGTCGGCCGTCTGCCCGAGGCGCGTGTGCGGGATCGGCTCCAATCCGCCGAACAGGGACGTGTGGGCCGGCTCCGAGGCCAGCGCGGAGAAGGTGAGCGCGCCCACGAACCGCTGCGCGTCCTCGGTGAGCACGGGCGCAACGTGGGCGCCGGCGTCCACCAGTCGTCGGCAGACCTCGACCGCCTTGTACGCCGAGATCCCGCCGGTGACGCAGAGCACCACCCGCCGGCCGCGCAGTGCCGCGAGGGAGTCGTCGGAGGAAGTCATCGGTGCCGGGCGCCTCGTCGGCGGGCGTGGGCTACTCGGCCGGGTTCTCGGCGTCGGCGGCGGCCGCGTCGGCGGC
>JBJSXO010000125.1:0-14130 GCA_046086425.1 Actinomycetota bacterium
GCGCGATTCGGCCGGAGCACCGGTGGTCACGGAGCGCTTCAATCTCATCCATCGGCGGAAGGCCGAGTAGGTGGGCCGGCTCGACGGGAAGGTGGCGATCGTCACCGGCGCAGGCCAGGGCATCGGGCTGGGCTACGCCGAGCGGTTCCTGGCCGAGGGCGCCAAGGTCGTGGTGGCCGAGCTCTCCGAGGAGCGCGGCGCAGCCGCGCTGGCGACGCTCGCCGGGAAGGGCGAGGCGGAGCTCGTGCGCACCGACATCGCCGACCCGGACTCGGCCCAGGCCTGCGTCGACGCGGCCGTGGCGCGCTTCGGGACGGTCGACATCCTGGTCAACAACGCTGCGCTCTACCACGACATCGACAACACCGACGTGAGCTACGAGTACCTCCAGACCGTCACGTCGGTGAACCAGCACGGGACCTGGCTCATGAGCCGGGCCGTCGCACCCGTGATGGTGGCCCAGCGCTGGGGTCGCATCATCAATCAGTCGTCGGGCGCGGCCTACTCCTACATGTTCCCGCCGATGGAGTTCACCGGCCTGGGCAACTACAGCTACTCGATCACCAAGTGGGGGATCGTGGGCCTGACCAAGTTCATGGCCGCACAGCTCGGCCAGTACGGCATCACCGTCAACTGCATCGCACCGGGTATCACCATGACCGAGGCCACGAAGAAAGTCGTGCCGGAGATGTTCCTCGAGGGGATGACGGGCATGACCGCGATGAAGCAGCGGCTCGAGCCCGAGGACCTCGCCGGGGCTGCGGTGTTCTTCGCCTCCGACGACGCCCGGCTGTGCACCGGCCAGACCCTCGTCATCGACGGCGGTCTGGCGATGCCCGCCTAGCCCTCCGGACTCGTCCCGATCCCCCCGAGGCCGACCCGGGGCCGATGGGCGTCGGTCGGTAGTCTCGGGTCATGGGCCCGCAGGTCGCCTTCGCCATCTGCGTCGTGGTCCCGGTCCTGCTGATCGCGGTCCCACTGTTGCTGGCCCACCGCAAGGACCGCCGGGCCAAGGCGGCCCGGCCGGGATCGCCGGGCGCGGGTCAGCCCGGTTCGGATCCGCCCGCCGCCACCCGTCCGTGACCGGGGCAGCCGCCGAGCGTCGGCCCGCGTCAGCCTGACTTCGCCTGACTCAGCCTGAATGCGAATGGTGCATGCCGGGTTCGCCTGCGGGCGAAGCGTCGATGGCGTCGAGGCCCAGGGCGAGTCGGCGGCGGTTCATCTCGTCGATCTCGGTTCGTTGCACCGTCGCCATCGTGCGGGCGAGCCGGCGCACGCGCGGGTTCGCGCCGTCGGCCGACGCGCGCGTGGCCATGGCGATACCGGCGGCGTGATGGCGGATCATGAGCCGGGTGAACAGGTCGTCGGCGGCCAGCCCGGTCGACGCGCGCACGGCGGAGTAGTCGGAGGCGGTCGCCATCCCCGGCATCTCGGCGGGATCCATCGGGTGCCCCATCCAGTCCATGGCCACTCCGTTGGTCGCGACCTCGGGGTTCCCGGCGTCGTCGACGAGCAGGTTCATCACCGCCATCTCGGCCGACTGGGTAGTCACGATCTCGCGGGCGAAGTGGGTCACGACGTCGTCGTTCGCCCGCCCCAGGTACTCGAGACCGAGGGTCACCGCACCGTTGTGGTGCACGATCATGTCCTCGAGGAACCCGGCGTCGGTCTCGGCGAACGACTCGTCCCGGTCGCGTTCGCCGACCTGCCAGCCGACGGCCGCGGCGGTGACGGCGCACACCACGATCAGGACGACGGTCTGGAGCACCCCGAACGGCCACCGACGTGCGGGGTCTTCGGGGCCCTCGGGGGAGGCGTCCGCAGAGGTGGGATCCTCGGTGGTCACGGAGATCAGGCTACTTGCCGTGCCCGTGGTTGATTAGGTAAGGTTGACCATACAAACCCCTCCGGGGCCAGTCGACGCAACCCGGGAGTGCCGATGCTGCCCACCTTCGTGATCGGACTGCGAGAAGGGATCGAGGCCGCCCTCATCGTCGGCATCGTGGCGGCGTTCCTGGTCCAGGAAGGGCGCCGTGACGCCATGCGCTGGGTGTGGACGGGCGTGGGCCTCGGGGTGCTGCTCGCCCTCGGCGTGGGGATCGTGCTGCGGCTGGCGTCGGAGAGCCTGCCGGAACGCCAGCAGGAGCAGCTCGAGACGGTGATCGCCCTGGTCGCGGTGGGCATGGTCACCTGGATGATCCTCTGGATGCGCGCGCACGCCGCCGGCCTCGGCGGGGAGCTGCGGAGCCGGACCGGCGAGGCGCTCGCCAACGGGTCGACCGCGGCACTCGTCGCGATGGCGTTCCTCGCGGTGATCCGCGAGGGCTTCGAGACCGCGGTCTTCCTCGTCGCCGTCGTCAACGACTACGACAACCCCGCGACGGCGTACCTCGGGGCGGCGCTCGGCCTTGCGCTGGCCGTGGCCCTCGGCTTCGGGATCTACCGCGGCGGGGTGAAGATCGACCTCGGTCGCTTCTTCAAGTTCACCGGCGCAGTGCTGGTGCTCGTGGCCGCGGGCCTGCTCAGCTCGGCCGTGCACACGGCGCACGAAGCCGGCTGGTGGAACCTCATGCTCGGCCAGGCCGCCGACCTCTCCGCCGTGGTGCGGCCCGACACCGTCATCGATGTGCTGGTGACCGGAGTGATCGGCATCCAGATCAAGCCGACGGTCGGAGAGCTCGTCGTCTACTTCGCGTACGCGGTGCCGATGATGTGGGTCGTGCTGCGGCCCCGGGCCGAGCGGCCGCGCGTGGCCGGATCAGTCGAAGACCACGGTCTTGTTGCCGAAGACGAGGACCCGGTGCTCGACGTGCGCACGAATGGCACGCGCGAGAACGACCTTCTCGAGGTCCCGACCCTTGCGGACGAGGTCGTCGACGGAGTCGCGGTGGCTGATCCGGACGACGTCCTGGTCGATGATCGGTCCCTCGTCGAGCGCTGACGTCGCGTAGTGCGCGGTGACCCCGATCACCTTCACGCCCCGGGCGTGGGCCTGGTGGTAGGGCCGGGCGCCGACGAAGGCGGGCAGGAACGAGTGGTGGATGTTGATGATGCGGTTCGGGTACCGCGCGACGAAGTCGTCTGACAGCACCTGCATGTAGCGCGCGAGCACGACGAGGTCGATGCCCTCGGCCGCGAGCAGGGCTGCCAGCTCGGCCTCCTGGTGCGCTTTGGTGTCCGGGGTCACCGGGAGGTAGTGGTAAGGCACGCCGTAAAACTCGGTGGTGGCGCGGTGGTCGGGATGGTTGCTCGCGACCACGCGGATGTCGGCGGAGAGTTCGCCGGCGGCGTTACGGGCGAGCAGGTCCGTGAGGCAGTGGGGCTCCCGGGAGGCGAGCACTGCGAGTCGGGGCACCTCGTCGCCGAACGCGACCTGCACCTGCATGCCCAGCGAGGCGGCGACGGGGGCGAACGCCGGGGCGATCTCCTCGCGGGCGAGGGGGAAGCCGTCGAGCACGAACTCGACTCGCTGGAAGAACACCCCGGGCGCGGCATCGGTGTGCTGGTCTGCGTGGAGGATGTTGCCGCCGTGGCCGGCGACGAAGTTCGCCACCGCGGCCACCAAGCCGGGCCGGTCGGGGCAGGTGATGAGGAACACGGCGGTGGTCACGGCGCGCACGGTAACGCCGATCGTGCCCCGGCGATGCGCACCCCCGTCGCCACCGGCTCCCGAATAGCATCCCGGGCGATGCGCCCCCCCGTCGCCATGGGCGATCTCGCCGACGACCTGGCGCTCGAGACCGCGTCGCTCCTCGCCCTGCTCGACGGTCTCGCCGACGACGAGTGGGAGCGTCCCACGCCGGCGCCAGGGTGGACGGTCGCCGACCAGGTGAGCCACCTCGCCTACTTCGACGACATGGCGGTGCTCGCCGCGCGTGAGCGGTCCGCGTTCGAGCGCCGCCGCGACGAGGCACCGCCCGGCGCCGACCGCATCACCGAGCGGGTCGCACAGCAGTTCCGGGGAACCGAGCCCGCCGTGCTGCACGCGTGGATCCGACGGGCGCGTGTCGAGCTCGACGCGGTGTACCGCGCGCTCGACCCGTCCGCCCGGGTGCCCTGGTTCGGCCCCGACATGAGCGCGGCGGCGGCGCTGACCGCGCGGATCATGGAGACCTGGGCTCACGGCACCGACGTCGCGGTCGCGGTCGGGCGGCCGTGGCCGGTGACCGCCGCCCTGCGCCAGGTCGCGCACCTGTGCGTGCGCGCCTTGCCCAACAGCTTTCGGGCCCACGGGAAGCCCGATCCCGGTGTCCCGGTGCGGGTCGAGCTGGCGGGGCCCGACGGCGATCTCTGGTGCTGGGGCCCCGACGACGCCGTCGACCGGGTGACCGGCCCGGCGCTCGACCTGTGCCTCGTGGCCACCCAGCGCGCCCACCGCGACGACACCGTCCTCGTGGCCGAGGGCCCGGTGGCGCGGGAGTGGCTCACCGTCGCCCAGGCCTTCGCCGGCCCGCCGGGGCCGGGACGGGCACCGGGGACGCGGCCCGGGTCCTCGGCGGGTTCCTCGGTTCCCCCGACCTAGGTCCTGGCGGGATCCGGCCTAGGTGAAGACGCCGTCGTCGGCGAGGGTGGCCCGGTCGGCGTCGGCGAGACCGAGGACCTCGCCCTGCACCCAGTCGTTGTCCTGCCCGAGGGTGGGGCCGGGCCGGTCGTAGCCGGCGGCGAGGCCTGCTACCCGGAAGCCGTTGTGCTCGTAGTTGCGGGGGCCCATGAAGGGGTGGACCAGGGGCACGAAGTGCGCGCGGTGGGCGAGTTGCGGGTCGTCGCCGAGGTCGCCGAAGTCCTGCACCGGGACGGCTTCGATCCCGGCGGCCTGGAGCTGTTCGGCAACGGCGAGACGGGTGCGCGTCGCGGTCCACGCGCCGACGAGCGCCTCGACCTCGTCGACCCGGGCGAGGCGGGCGTCCACGGTGGCCAGGCTCGGGTCGGTGACCCCGAGGATGTCGGCGAGGGTGGCCCACTCCTCGTCGGTCCAGCACGCGATCGCCACCCAGCGGTCGTCGAGCGACGCACCGTCGGGGAGGGTCTCGGCGGCGCAGGCGAACGCGCCGTGCGGGGCGACCCGCGACGAGCGGTTGCCGGCCCGCTCGATGATGGAGCCGTCGGCGTCGGCCTGGAGCAGCCACGGTGTCAACGTGTAGATGCCGGACTCGACCTGGGCGACGGCGAGGGAGACGCCCCGGCCCGTGCGCCGCCGGTAATGGAGCCCGGCGGCGATCGCGGTTGCCACGTACCGGGGGGCGAGCGAGTCGGTGATGGTCCCGAACGGCCCGACGGGCGCGCGGTCGGGCCAGCCGGTGAGGAACGTGAAGCCACAGAGCGCGGACCCCTGGGACCCGAAGCCGGGATAGTCCTTGTGCGGTCCCGTCTGACCGTTGAGGCACGCGCTCACCATGACCAGGCTCGGCTTGTCCGGGGCGAGCGACTCGTAGTCGAGACCGAAGCCCTTCATGGCGCGGGGCGCGAAGTTCTCGAGCACGGCGTCGGCCCAGTCGAGCATGAGCCGCTTCACCAGCTCGACGGCACGCGGATCCTTGAGGTTGAACGTCGCGTTGCGCTTGCCCACGTTGAGCACGTCGTAGAGCGGCGAACCTTCGAGGCCGTGGGGGTTCTTCGGGCCGAGCACCATGACGCGCAGGAAGTCGGGACGGCTCGTCGACTCGATGCGCAGCACCGTCGCACCGTGCTCGGCGAAGTAGCGGCTCGCGATGGGCCCGGCCGCTCCCGATCCGAACTCGATCAGCTTCACCCCGCTCCACGCCCCGGGCCCGGTGCCGAGCGCCGGACGGGTGGCCGGTGGTCCCGACCACTCGGGCGCACCCGACCCGAGAGCCGGAGCCGGGCGGTCGGCCGTCGCCGGGGCAGCCTCCCCGTCGACGCTCGTCGCGATGGCGAAGCGCTGGGGGAAGTGGGCGTAGCCACCGAGCGCGGCGAAGAATTCTCGCGCGTGCAGCTGCTGGTTCTGCACCATCTCGCGCGGCGACATGGCCGGCGCGAGCAGGAGGTTGTGCTCGCAGGCGAGGTCGTAGAGCTCCTGGCTGGTGTGGCGCGACAGCCACTCGCCGAGGGCTCCCGAGATCGCCGCGAGCTCCTCCTCGGTCCCGTTCGCGGGGTTGTACGTGGTCCAGTCGATCTCGCCGATCACCTCGGCGCCGGGGATGCCCTCGGCGGTGAGGAACTCGTGCAGCAGGGCCCAGTGCTTCACTCGCGCGGCGCCGGCCCGGATGCCGCAGGACACCCAGCCGTCCCGAGTGGGCCAGATCTCCACGGTGCGCCCGATGCGCGCGCCGGCGCGCTGCCCACGCGACCCGCTACTTGCGAAGTCGGCGAGCGCCGACATGTTCGCGACCATCACGACCTCCTGCATGGAGAGATCGACCCGCGTCGCCGTTCCCGGCCGGGCCCAGAAGGCGGTGAGTGCGGCGAAGGCGACCTCCCCGCCGGTGTGGGCGTAGCCCGACGGCAGCGTGCAGCGCACCGGTGCCCGGTCGGGGTCCCCGGTCGCCCACATGTTCCCGCTCGACGCCATGACGCCGAGGTCCGACGCCCGCCACCCGGCGCGGGGGCCGTCGAGGCCGAACGGGGTGACGCTCACCCAGGTGGCGTGCGGCGCGCGGGTGGGATCGAGGGACCACGACCCGGGGAAGCCCGGGGTGTCGATCACGATGTCGGCCTCGGCCAGGAGCGCGTCGAGCCGGGCGTCGTCGGGGCCGTCCACCACGACGCTGCGCTTGCCTGCGCCCCAGGCGGCGAACAGATGGGGCTGGGCGCGCAGGGCCACGCCCGTGGGCGGCTCCACCAGCGCCACGTCGGCCCCCAGGTCGGCGAGGACCCGCCCGGCGGTGGCGGCCGGCTCGCCCGCGAGGTCGACCACACGGATCCCGTCGAGCAGCGGCGTGGCCACGAGGCTCCCCCAGTCGTTCCCGGTCGGGGTCCGCGTGGACCCGGTTCTTCGATGCGTGTGAGTGCGTGTCGATGCGTGGGCCGACGCGTGTCGGCACGACGACTGACGCCGGCGGCAGCGTAGCGTCGACGCCCAGGGCCCCGGCGGGGCGCAGGTCAGAGCGGGCCGGGCGCGTCCCCGGGGGGCGGGGCAGGCGAGGTGACGACGGGGAGCTCGCCGGTTGCGTCCGGGTCGACCGCGTCCGGGTCGACGGACACGCCCTGGGCCACGGCGTCGAGGGTGAGCCGCTGGAGGGTCCGGTGGTGCGTGTAGTCCACGAGCCGGCGCATGGTGGGGAGGACGGCCTTGGCTTCCCGGGCGACCACGTCGCGGAGCTGCTCGAGCTCGTCGGGCTCCCAGCGCACACCGCCGCCGCTGACGAACAGGTCGACCACGCGACGTTGGACCTCCTCGATGCCCTCGGCGTAGATCTGGCCGAGCTGACGGAGGGCCTTGAGGGGGACGCCGGCGTCGACGAGACGGGCCATGCCCCGGAGCATGTCGAGGTCGTCGCCGTCGTAGGCCGTGCGGCCGAAGTCCAGCGGGTTGCGCAGGATGCCCGCTTCCTCGAGCTCGGCCGCCACCGTCGCCGAGGCGCCGGAGCGCTCGAGCAGCTCGTCGAGGGTGAGCCGGAGGTCCTCGCCCTCGTCGGCGAAGACCCCGGCGGGCCGGTCGCCGTCGCCCGAGACCAGGGCGTGGATCGCAGCGATGGAGAAGCGGCGGGCCTGGAGCTCCTTGATCCGGCGCAGGCGCCGGACGTGCTCGGGTCCGTAGATGCGGTGGCGGCCTTCCCGCTCACCCGGGGGGAGCAGGCCCTGGCGCTGGTAGTAGCGGATGGTGTCGACGGTGAGGCTCGTCTCGTGGGCGAGATCGTCGATGCGCCAGCGGTCGGTACCGTTCATCGGTCGGAGCGCTCCTGGGTGCCGGGCCGGGGACCGCCCGGTACCGGGGCTCCCGGCTTCCGCCGGGCGCCCGCATGATCCTTGACGATGGTCTCCGACCGGTCTCTGACGAGTCGGGGGACGGTGCTCTCGATGCTGGTTGCGGACACGCAGCGTGACGACAAGTGTGACAACTGTCACTCCAAATACGCTTGCACCAACACTCTATGAGTGATTACTCTCAATGTCAACGAGAGAGCCGGCGGCAGCGCCGACCCAAGAGGGACCCCCGCCCGAAGGGCCGCACCCGTCGAGTCCCCGCAAGACCCGAACCGCAAGACCCGAACCGCAAGATCAGGAGGCCCCGATGGGCACCACCACCTCGATCGAGAGCCAGCGAGCCCTCGCCTGGATCGTCCGCCAGCTGAGTTGGGAGCGCACGCTCGACGCGCTCCGCTCCGAGGCGGCCGAGACCGCTGCAGCACGGGACACCGACCGGGTCGCCGCCTGAGCGAACCCATCGACGAGATGTAGACGCCGCCGGCGGGAACCCCCCTTCCCGCCCAGTGGTGTTCACGCCCGGAGCCCGGCCTTCCCCCCCTTTGGCCGGGCTCTGGCGCGTCCGGAGGCTGCTGCGCATAGCGGTGCGCCGGACGCCCGCCGGACACCCGCTTCAGGCGCGCACCCAGCGGGGAAGGAACATGTCGCCCACCGGGCTGAAGACCACCTGCACGGCGTCGCCGATGTGCACCGAGTGCGGATCGACGCCGTTGAGGGGGGCGTCCGCCGACTCGACCACGTTGCCCACCATCCGCAGGTGCGGGTCCTCGGCGAGCTCGACGAGCACCACGTTGTACGGCGCGAGGTCGCTGTAGGCCGGGAGCAGCGGCGGGTGTGGGATCGCTACCGACCACACCGTTCCCTTGCCCGACACGGGGACCCACTCGTAGTCGAGCGAGCGCGTCGTCGGGTCCATGGGCCGGGGTGGCCAGCAGTAGCGGCCCGACTGCGTGAAGCGCTGCATCAGCAGCTCGCCCCGTGCACACCCGGCCCAGAACGGCGCGGTCAGCTCGTCGTCGTCGACCGGCAGCAGGAAGTCCGCCATGTCCAGCTCCTCTACTTCCGCAGGAGGATCGCGCTCGTGGGCACGCCCTCCCCGCTCGTCACGAGACTGACGTCGGCGTTCTCGACCTGGCTCGGGGACGTGCCCCGGATCTGGCGTACCCCCTCGAGCACGAGGTTGAACCCGTGCACGTAGGCCTCCGACATTCCTCCGCCGGCGGTGTTGGTGGGTAGGCGGCCGTGGGGCCACTCGAGCGCACCGTCGTCGGTGAAGGCCGCGCCCTCTCCCCGGTCGCAGAACCCGTAGCCCTCGAGCGACAGCGGGATGAGCGGGCTGAACGCGTCGTAGAGCTGGGCCACCTTTACGTCGGCGGGCCGGAAGTCGGAGTACTTCCAGAGTTGCTTCGCCGCCGCCCAGGACGGCCCCTTGAGCGGGTCGTCGTTGAAATAGTTCGTCATCGTGTTGTGCTGGGGCGGGATGCCCTGGGCCCCGGCGTGCACGTAGGCCGGGACCTGGGGGAGGTCCTTGGCTCGCTCGGCCGACACGATGACCGCGGCGAGCGCGCCGTCGGTCTCGAGGCAGTTGTCGAAGAGGCACAGCGGCTCGGAGATCCAGCGCGAGCTCATGTACTCGTCTCGTGACAGCGTGCGGTCGCGCATCGTGGCGTAGGGATTGCGGTTCGCGTGCTTGCGGAACGCGAGGGCGACGTTCGCGAGGTGGTCGCGGGTGGCGCCGTACTCGTGCATGTAGCGGCGCATGAGCATCGCGATCTCGTCGACCGGCCGCAGCAGGCCCCACGGGCGGCTGAACTGGCCGTTGTCCTCGATGCGCTGGGCGACGTTGGCCCACGGGCGGCTGGCCTTCGACGCGCGCTTGCGGGCCCGCCAGGCCACGACCACCTCGGCCTGCCCGGTGGCGACGGCCATCGCGGCCTGGGTGACCACTCCGCACCCGGCGCCTCCGCCGTAGCCCACCTGCGAGAACCAGGTGATGTCCCCGAGCCCCACGCTGCGGGCGACCTCGACCTCGCGGTTGGGCTCCATCGTGTACGAGGCGAGACCGTCGACCTCGCTCGGCGCGATGCCGCAGTCGTCGAGGGCCAGGGAGATCGCCTGACACGCCAGTGACAGCTCGGAGTCCTCCAGGCCCTTGCCGAACGCGGTCTGGCCGATGCCGACGATCGCGGTGCGGTCCTTCAACATGGCGTCGCTCCTCCGGTCCGCACGCTGTTCGTGCGGCTGTTCGTGCGGCTGTTCGTGCGGGTGCTCGTGCGGCTCGTGGTCATCGTCGTCACCAGCCCGTGAACTCGGTCGGGCGGCGCTCGCGGAAGCTGGCCACGCCCTCGGTCGAGTCCGCGGTGCCGCCGACGAGCTCGACGGTCATCGCCTCCTCCTCGAACAGCGTGGCCCGGTCGGCGTCGAGGGACCGGTTGAGCAGGCGCTTGGCCAGCCCGATGGTCTTGGTCGGCCCCTGGGCCAGCCGCTCGGCCCACTCGGTCGTCGCGGCCCGCAGCTGCGCGGCGGGGACGACCTTGTTGACGAGGCCGATGCGCTCGGCCTCGGCGGCGCCGAGGTCGTCGCCGAAGAACACCAGCTCCTTCGCCTTCTGCAGCCCGACGAGGCGGGGGAGGAAGTACGTGCCTCCGCCGTCGGGCACCAGCCCGCGCCGGACGAACACCTGGATGAGCCGGGCGTTCTCGGCGGCGATCACGAGGTCGGCGGCGAGGACCATCGACAGCCCACCACCGGCTGCGGTGCCGTTGAGTGCGGCGATGACCGGCTTCTCGCAGTCGGCGATTGCCGTAGTGAGGCGCTGGATGCCGGTGCGGATGGCGCGCGCGGCATCGCCGACGATGCGGTCGGGTGCGCCCGCGGGCTTCTCGGGCATCACCACCCCGCCGGCGCGCAGGTCGGCGCCGGTGCAGAAGTGCTTCTCGCCCGCGGCGGTGAGCACCACACAGCGCACGCCGAAGTCGGTGTTCGCGGCGACGAGGTGGTCGATGATGCGGTTGCGCACCATCGGGGTGATGGCGTTGCCGGCGTCGGGCCGGTTGATCGTGAGCCACAGGACCTGGTTCTCGATCGTCGCCAGCAGCTCGTCGTCGACGTTCGGTGCGTCGCTCACGCGCTCTCCTCTATCGCTTCGGTCGCTTCGGTCGCTTCGGTCGCTTGACGATCAGGGCGTCGAGGGCGACGGCGCCCCGAGGCCGGACGACCAGGGGGTTGATGTCGATCTCGGCGACGTCGTCGGCGAGATCCTGGGCGAGGCGCCCGACCTTGACGATGACGTCCACCAGCGCGTCGACGTCGGCCGGCTTGGCGCCGCGGACGCCTTCGAGCATCGCGTACCCGCGCAGCTCGCGCAGCATCCGGTGGGCTTCGTCGGCGCCGAACGGTGGCACCCGGAAGGTGACGTCCTCGAGGACCTCCACGAACACCCCACCGAGGCCGGCCATGACGACGGGCCCGAACAGGTCGTCACGGCTCACGCCGACGACCATCTCGACCCCGCCCGACACCATCGGACAGACCAGGATGCCGTCGAGCTCTGCGGTGCGGCCCGCCGACTGGCGCACGGCCCGTCGGGCGCGTCGGTCCAGGTCGGCGTAGGTGTCGCGGACCTCACGGTCGGAGGCCACCCCCACCTTCACCAGACCGAGGTCGCTCTTGTGGGACAGCGCGGCCGCGGACGGCTTCATCACCACCGGGTAGCCGAGCTGCTTCGCGGCGCGCACCGCCTCGGCGGCGCTGTGGCACAGCACGTCGCGCGACGTCGGGATGCCGTAGGCCTTCAGGACCGCCTTGGACGCGTGCTCCGAGAGCGCCTCGCCGGTCGGGACGGTGTCGAGGATGCGCCGGGCCTTGGCCGCCGCGGGGAGCGGGGCCGTGGGCGCATCGGGAAAGGGCGACCGGTAGCGGCGGGCGAACGCCCAGTAGTCGAAGTACGCCTTCACCGCGTCGACGCAGTTGCCGAACGTGCGGAAGACCGGCAGGCCGGCGTCGAGCATCTTGAAGTAGTAGTGGTCGTCGGTGCCCGGGGGTGCACCCCACACCATGAAGATGGGCTTGTCCGTCGTGCGCGCGACGATGGCGCAGTCGCGGGAGAGTCCCTCGGAGAACATGTCGACGGCGCCGGCGACGGGAACGATGAGCGCGGCGACCGACGGGTCGGCCACCAGCGCCTCGAGGATCTTCAGTCCGCGCTCGTCGCCGATCGGGGGCCCGCCGCAGTCGACCGGTTCGACACCTGCAGGTACGGGGGGATGAGGCCGTCGTGGAGGACACGCTGGGTCTCCCGGGTGAGGGTCGGCAGCCGCAGACCTGCCGCGGCGGCCATGTCGGCCATGTGCGCCGACGTGCCGCCCGACGGCGAGTAGATGCACACGCCGTCACCCGTCGGTGGCTTCGTGCGCGCGAAGGCCATCGACGTCTCGAGGAGATCGTCGAGACCTTCCACCCGGGTGATGCCGAACTGGCGGAACGCAGCCGAGGTGACCGCGTCGGAGCCGGCGAGGTGCCCGGTGTGGGCCTTGGCCATCGCCCGGCCCGCCGCCGTGCGCCCCACCTTGACGACGACGAGCGGCTTGCGGAGCCGGGCGGCGTGGTCGGCGGCGAGCGTCAGCGTGCGCCCGTCCTTGAACCCCTCGATGTACGCGCAGACCACGCCGACCTCGGGCTGGTCGGCGAAGTAGCGCGCGAAGTCGGCAAACTCGAGGTCCACCTCGTTGCCGGTCGGGGCCCAGTGCGACATCCGGATGCCGATCTCCTGGCCCTGGAAGATCGGGCGGCCCTGGTGCCCGCTCTGGGTGATGAGCGCGAGCGCCGGCCCGGTGAGGTCGGCGCGGAACTCGGAGAAGGCGTTGAGGTTCGTGTTGGGGCCGAGCAGGCGGGTGTCTCCCGACTCCACCAGCGCACGCAGGCGCGCCTCGAGCCGCTCGCCGTCCTTGCCGGTCTCGGAGAAGCCCGCGGCGAAGATCACCGCGAAGCGGGCTCCGGCGGCCTGCACCTCCTCGAAGGTGTCCACGGCCGCGCCGGTGAGGATCGCGACCAGGTCGACGGTCTCGGGGACCTCGGCGATGGTGCGGTACACGGGGGCGCCGAAGACCTCGTCGGCCACCGGGTGCACCGGATAGAAGGCCGCGCCGTGTCCGGCGGAGAAGTCGGCCAGCGCGCAGGTCATCAGCGTGTTGGGCTTGCCCGCCTTGTCCGAGGCACCGATCACCGCGACCGAGCGGGGGCGCAGGAACGTGTCGAGATCGACGTCGCGCAGGTGCAGCGGCCGCCCGGTGACGTCGGACGGTGGGGTGCTCGGGCGGGTCATCGGGGCTCCGGGTCGACGGGGTCGACACAATGACACGGCAGTCAGGTTCGCGGCCATTTCCCTTGTGCGGGGCGGGTACGGTGCCCCGGTGCCCGCGGCCACCCCGTCCCGACTGGCCGGCCCGTCCGCGCGGGTCGTGGTGGTCGGCGCGTCGCTCGCCGGGCTGCGCACGGCGGAGGAGCTGCGCCGGCTCGGGTTCGCCGGGACGCTGACCCTCGTGGGTGCCGAGGTGCACCGGCCGTACGACCGCCCGCCGCTGTCCAAGGACTTCCTCGCCGGCACCACCGACGCTGCGGGGCTGGCGCTGCGGCGTCAGCCCTACGACGAACTCGACCTCGACCTGCGCCTCGGGGTCCGGGCCACCGGCGTCGACCTCGGCGGGTCGGTGCTCGCCACCGACGCCGGCGAGATCCCTTTCGACGGGCTGGCCATCGCCACGGGCGCCGCACCCCGGCGGCTCCCCGACCAGCCGAACCTGGCCGGCATCCACGTGCTGCGCACCCTCGACGACGCGGTGGCGCTGCGCGCCGACCTCGCGCAGGCGTCCCGGCTGGTCGTGGTCGGTGCCGGCTTCATCGGCGCCGAGGTCGCGGCGACCTGCTCGGCGCGGGGAATCGCGGTGACCATGCTCGAGGCGCTGCCGAGCCCGATGGTCCGCGGCCTCGGTCCCCTCCTCGGCGACGCCCTCGCGGCGTTGCACCGGGCCCACGGTGTGGACCTGCGCACGAGCGTCGGGGTGGCCGGCTTCGCAGGCACCGACCGGGTCGAGCAGGTCGTGCTCGACGACGGCACGACGCTCGACGCCGACGTCGTACTGGTGGGCGTGGGTGCGGCGCCGGTCACCGACTGGCTGGAGGGGTCGGGCCTGACCCTCGACAACGGTGTCGTCTGTGACGCGACCCTGCTCGCCGCGCCCGGGGTCG
>JBJSXO010000126.1:0-8943 GCA_046086425.1 Actinomycetota bacterium
CGGCCTCGGGACGGCGGGTCAGTGCCCTCGTGTGGGGCGAGGACCCCCCGGAGCTGGTCCTGATCCACGGGGGGGCCCAGAACGCCCACACCTGGGACACCGTGGCCCTGGCCCTCGGCCGCTCCCTGGTCGCCGTCGACCTGCCCGGGCACGGTCACTCCGACCACCGCGACGACGGGCCCTTCGGTCCCCGTGAGAACGCCGCGGACCTCGAGGCGGCCATCCGCGCACTCGCCCCGGACGCGTCCATGGTCGTCGGCATGTCCCTCGGTGGTCTCACTTCCATCGCGCTCGCCGAGCGCGCTCCCGATCTCGTGCGCAGGCTGGTCCTCGTGGACGTGACACCCGGCGTGGACAAGGATCGCGTTGCGCCGATCGCCCAGTTCGTGTCCGGCCCCGAGAGCTTCGCCAGCTTCGACGAGATCCTGCGGCGCACCATCGAGTTCAACCCGACCCGCTCGGTCCAGTCGCTGCGGCGCGGGGTGCTGCACAACGCGATGCCGCGCGAAGACGGCCGCTGGGTCTGGCGGTACCAGCGCCCCCGCCTGATGGAGGTGGCCGCGCGACCCGACGGTGCGCCCGCAGCAGCCGGCGACCCGCCCGTCCCGGACTTCTCGACGCTGTGGGACGACCTCGCGGCCGTGCGGGTGCCCGTCCTCCTGCTGCGGGGCACCACGGCCGGCAGCGTCGTCTCCGACGACGACGTGGCGGAGTTCCGGCGGCGCCAGCCCGGCGGCCGGGTGGTCGCGGTCGAGGGCGCGGGGCACAGCCTCCAGGGCGACACCCCCCTCGAGCTCAGCGCCCTGCTCGAGGAGTTCCTCACCGCCTGACCGTTGCCGCGCGTCCTACTGCGTGCGGGGGACGAGGGTCACCGGCGCGCTGGCGTGCTCCTCGATCACCGGCCACGAGTAACGCATGGGCACAAGGTCTCCGGCAGCCCACGCGGTGCGCTGGTCGGCGAAATGCGGGCTCGTGCAGTCCCCGCTCGCGCCCAACGGCACGATCCACCCGCCGCGGTCCCAGTCGGCGAGGTCGAAGACGTAGCGCGCGACCGACGCGCCGGTGACTGCGAAGCCGAGGCCCGCGGCGTGGGACGTCGCGAACACGGTGTCCCACTCCCCCGACATCTCGACGGCCGGCGGATCGAGGCGTCCGCCCCACTCCGGATGCAGGGGCGACAACGGGTGCGTCGGAGCGCTCACGTGCAGCGCGCCCCAGCGCCACTGGTCGGGATCGTCACCGCAGCGGTCCCGGAGCATCGCGACGCCCCGGGTCAGGCTCGCGCCGAGCACGTCGTCCCAGTCCTCCCCGGGCGCGAGCAGACTGGGGTCGTCGGCGGCCAGCAACGACGAGACCACGGGCCACAGGCGCATCGTGGGCGGGACAAACGCGCTCGGCGGCTCGTCGCGCAGGGATGCACGCAGGGGGTCGAAGCGGGCGTCGTCGACGAGGTTCCGGCATACGGCATCGCGCACGGCCATGTACACCGCGGCGGCACCGGACTCCGTCCGCACCTCGCCGTCCCAGTCCCCCAGGAGGTCGAGCGCCGCACGCTCGTGGACATCGGTGGGCGTGAGCGCCGTGAGACGACCGATCCACAGCGGTGCCCGGAGGGACGCGACGTCCCGGTGGATCGCCGCCATGTCGTCCACCGTCGCGGCCTCGAGCCCGGCCAGCCGCTGGAGCACGCGTTCGGCCCGGTCGGGCCGGGAGTACCCGTCGCTGAGATGGTGCGGGTAGTCGGGGCCGACGATGCGCTGGTTCGCGGTGACGATGACGCCCGACTCGGGGTTGCGCACGCTCGGGAGGTCGTCGTAGGGGACGACCCCGGCCCACCCGTGGCCGGGGGTCCAGCCCGGGACCGGCCCGCAGGCGTTCGCGTGCGTGCGGATCGGGATCGACCCGACCGTCTGGTAGAGGATCTCGCCGCTACGGTCGGCGCAGAGCAGGTTGTTCACCGGGTCGACCCAGTCGCGCATCACCGCGCGCAACGACTCGGCGCTGCGAGCCCGCAGCATCGGGGCGAGGACCTCGAGGCCGGAGCTCGGCGCAACCAGAGCGCTCGACTGCATGGCGATGCCGACCCCCGAGCGGGGATCACCGAAGACGACCGGTCCGTTGGGCGTGACGAAGCACTCGACCGGGACCGGTGTGCCGTCCCGCTGGTGCACGACCTCGACGCGGTCGGGCGCACAGCCGTCCGGGAAGCGCTCGACGTAGAGATCCTGGTAATCGCCGTAGGCGTTGGTGACGCACCAGGCCACCTCCGCGTTGTGCCCGAAGTGGGGGAATCCCGGCACACCCACGAAGGCGAGGCCGAGAGCGTCGAACTCGTCACAGGCCAGATGGTTCTGCACGTAGACCCCGGGCACCTCGACCTGGCGGTGGGGGTCCCCCGCCAGGAGCGGGGACCCCGACGCGGTGCGGTGCCCGGCCACGACCCAGGCGTTGCTCCCCGGCTCCTCCGCGGAGGGCCCGCCGTCACCGGGAGCGTCGAGGACACCGAGCAGACCCGGGTCGAGGGCCCGCAGCATCGCCGTCGCCCAGCGCACGGTGGCGAACCCGGAGGGGTCGAGCCCGTACGGCGGCGCGCCGGCACCCGGTGGCACCACGAGGGGCACCGTCCGGTCGTCGGTCTCGAGCCGGACCGCCGTCGCCACGCCGAGCGCCTCTGCGACCCGGGCCCGCCACAGTTTCTTCTGCCAGTTGGCGAAGATCACGTGGCGCACGAGGAAGATCGCGTTCGCGTCCCAGGGCGACCACGGCTCGGGGGTGAGGCCAGCCAGCGCGAGGTCGGTCGGAAGCGGCCGGCCGAGCGCGAGGAAGGCGTTGATCCCGGCCGCGAAGGCGTCGAGCACCTGACGGGCCGGTGGCGACAGATGGTCGTACTCACGGCGAGCGGCATCCCGCAGGCCGAGACGGCGCGTGAACACGTCGAACGGCACCGCGGTGCTCCCGGCGACTTCGGCCCAGCGACCGTAGGCCCGCCGGCGGTCGAGCTCGAGTTGGCCGAGGCGATCCTCGGCTTGGACGAACCCCTGCCCGAAGAACGCGTCATGGGCCGTCGTCGCCCGGACGTGGGGGATGCCCCACTCGTCCCGACGGACCGTGATCGGGCCGTCGGAGCCGTCCACCTCCACGACCGCCGAATCCACGGGCCGAGGCTACCGACCGCCTTGTCGGCGCTCCGGGGACCTCGTACCGGGCGACCGGTCCGCCGTGCGCGAGACTGGGGCCATGGCGCGATTCACCCGGATGGACCGGTCCTCGGCGCAGGAGTGGGCGGTCATCGGCACCGAGACACTGGCGGCCCAGCCCGAGGTCGCCGACCACGTCCTCGGTCTCCTGCGCGACCTCGACGGGGTGGTACTCGGCTTCGCGGTCGACCAGCTCACCCACTGTCTGCAGACGGCGACGCGGGCCGAACGTGCCGGCGCCGACGAGGAGATGGTGGTCGCCGCGCTCCTGCACGACGTGGGCAAGGCGGTGAGCGTTGCGAACCACCCGGCCATCGCGGCCGAGATCCTGCGTCCGTACGTCTCGGAGCCCGTGTACCAGGCGATTCGCGTGCATCAGGACTTCCAGGGCCGGCACTACTACGGGCACTTCGGGGGCGATGTCGACGCAAGGGAGCAGTACCGCGACGAGCCGTGGTTCACGCTCGCCGCGCGGTTTGCCGACGAGTGGGACCAGGTCGCGTTCGATCCCGACTACGACACGCAGCCGCTCGAGCACTTCGAGCCCGCCGTACGCACGGTGTTCGCGCGACCGAAGAACTTCTTCTAGCCCGTCGGGTTCCCGGTCGGCGGGGGCCCTGCCGGGGCCACGCCCAGCCGGGTGGCACACTCGTACGCCCGAGCCCTGACCTCTCCCCCGTTCGCGTCCACGCCGGCACCGACTACCACGGTGCCGTCCACGACCACCGTGTCCACCACGGCGCCGCTCGCTGCGTACACGAGGTTGTGCACCAGATCACCCGGACCGAGCTCGGGCCGGCCGGCGGGCACGATCACGAAATCGGCGGGGGCGCCGACGGCGAGAGGCTCGGGCTGGCCGAGGACCGGGGCACGCCCGCCCGTGGCGACGGTCCAGGCCTCACCGGCCGGCATCACGGCCGGATCACCGTGCGCGTGCTTCTGGAGGAGGGACAGGAACTTGGCGTCGGCGAGCAGGTCGAGGGAGTTGTTCGACGCCGCACCGTCGGTGCCGAGACCCACCGCGACACCCGCCGCGCGGGCCCGATCGTACGGGAAGACCCCGCCCACGGCGAGCTTCATGTTCGACACCGGATTCGTCACGACGGTGGCGCCCCGCTCGCCGACGAGCTCGATCTCGGCGTCGGTGAGCCACACACCGTGCGCGAGCACCGTCCCGGGCCCGAGCAGCCCGCACCGGTCAAGCAGTTCGGCCGGGGCGACGCCGTGGCGCTCGTGGCAGTCGATGACCTCCTGCTCCGTCTCGGCCAGATGGATCTGGACCGGGACTGCCCGCTCCCGCGCGACCTCCCCGATCCAGGTCAGCGTCTCGGGGGACACGGTGTAGATCGCGTGGGGCCCGAGGCCCGGGGTGACCCGGGGACCGAACGCGGCTGCAGCGTCCAACGCGTCGAGGATCTGGGGCCGCAGCGCCCGTCCGCGCGCGGGCTCTCCCCCGTCGATCACCACGCTGCTCACCACGGCACGGATGCCGGCGTCGGCCACCGCACGCGCAACGGCCTCGCCGTGCCAGTACATGTCCCAGAACCGCACGGTGCCGCTCCGGAGCATCTCGGCGGCTGCGAGCCGGGTGCCCCAGTAGACGTCCTCGGGGGTGAGACGAGCTTCGGCCGGCCAGATCACGCCCTCGAGCCACTCCATCAGCGGGAGGTCGTCGCCCCAGCCCCGGAACAGGGTCATGGCGGCGTGGGTGTGGCCGTTCACCAGGCCGGGCAGCAGGTACCCGCCGCCTGCGTCGACGACCTGGTCCCCGGGAGCCTCGACCACACCGGGACCGACTGCGGCGACCACGCCGTCGACGGCGCGCACGCCGACGGCCGTGGCGCCCATGATCGCGTTCGTCACTGTGAGCGCGCGCCCGCCGGATTCGGTCATCGCGCCAGCTCCGGGACCACACTGCGCAGTGACGCGATCAGGGCGTCGGCGTTGGCTGCGACACCGGACTGGAACTCCTCGACGGTGAGCGTGGCGCCGGCGACCCCGTTGGCGAAGTTGTCGACCACGCAGACCGCGGCGTACGCGAGGCCACGCTCGCGGTGCGCGACCGATTCCGAGCCGATGGTCATACCGACGACATCCGCGAAGGTGGCCATCAGGCGGATCTCGGCCTGGGTCTCGAACCGCGGCCCCGTGGCCTGCCAGTACACACCCCCGTCACGCAGCGATCCCGACCCGTGGGCCGTCCAGGCGGCGCGCACCCGGGCCCGCCAGTCGGGATCGAACCCGGGCACGGTGGCGGCCCGCCCGTCGACGAACCGGCTGTCGGGGCGTGGGGAGAAGGAGATGACGTCGTCGAGCAGGAGCGTCGTGCCGGGCGGGAGACCGGCGCGCAAGCCGCCGCAGGACCCCAGGGCGAGGACCCGGTCGCACCCGGCGACGGACAGGGCGTGGGCGTACGCGTGGTGGTCCAGATAGGGAGCCAGGACGTAGTCGGGTTGGCGGTGCCGCTGGAGAAACACCACGGACTCGGCGTCGACCACCTGTACCGGCCCGCCGGGCACCGGGACGCGCCGGGCCCGCCCACGCAGGCCGAGTGCCTCATGGAGGGCCGGCCCGAGCACCGTGTGGCCACCGACGACGGCGAGACGTCCCACTACGCCGCCTGCGCGCGCGCGAACTCGACGAGCACCTCGGTGACCCGTGCCGCGACAGAGGGGTCGTCACGCCGGCCGCCCGGAGACACCACGGTGCGGGCGCGGCTCGGGAGCTCGAGCTGCACACCACCGCCTCGGCTGCCGTTGACCGGGTTCCGCGGGTCGACGCCGCGCATCGACTTCGGGATGGCCTGCAGATCGTCGACGACCGGCATCTCACTCACGACGGCCCGCAGGCGCGCGGCGAGGTCCGTGGCCAGGTCCCGTCGTCCGCCACCGACGAACACGGCGTCGGGGAGCTCGGGTCGGAAGTAGCCGTGGACCGACACGACCACGTCGACGTGGTCCAAGAACGCGGCGAGCCGGGGGACCTCGGCCGTGACGATCCGGTGGGACGAGACGTGCCACCCGAGCGACCGGGGCTGGGTCACGACGTAGGCCGACGCGCCGGCCGCCGCCGCCGCACTCGCGGCAATCCCCTCGGTGCCCGGCTCGAGCCCCCCGTGAAGGGCGAGGAACCCCACCGCCGAACTCAACACGACGTGCTCCTCCACGTCGATGCACTGCAGCAGCCGATCGAACACCGCAGCGACGCTAGTGCGCCGGACCGGCCGCAGACTTCCATCGGGGGACCCATCGGAGGACTCATCGGAGGACCCATCGGAGGACCCATCGGCATCCCGCACCGCGGGCGCGCGTAGTCTCGCCCTGATGTCCTGGTGGCGCCGCGCCGACGGCGATCTCGTGCGCGACCTGCCGCTGAACCGGCGGGTCATGCCGTACCTCATGCCCGGGCGCAACGAGTCGGTGTACTACTTCGACATCGAGGTCGGCCTGGCGCGCACGGACGCGTGGCTGCGGGAGTTCAACGCTGCCCATCCCGAGATCCAGGCCGACGTGTTCCACCTGGCGCTCTGGGGCATTCGCGAGAGCATGACGCGCTACCCGACCATGAACCGCTTCGTCGCCGGAGGCCGGCTCTACCAGCGCCGGGAGATCTCGTTCTCCTTCGCCGTGAAGCAGCGCCTCCAGGAAGGCTCGCCCTTCGCGGTCGTGAAGCGGGCCTTCCCGCCCGACGAGCCCTTCTCCGACCTCGTCACCGGGGTGCGGGACCAGACCCGGCGCGACCGCTTCGGCGGGCCCCAGGCGACCGACCGAGAGGTCGCCCTCTTGATGAAGCTCCCCGGGACGCTGCGGCGCGTCGCGGTGGGTGCCGTCAAGACCGCTGACCGCTTCGGGTTGCTGCCTCGGGTGTTCATCGACGGCGACCCGATGTTCGCGTCGGCCTTCGTGGCTCACATGGCGAGCTTCGGGATGCCCGCCGGCTATCACCACCTCTACGAGTACGGCACGACCGGCATCTTCGTGGTCATCGGCCGGCCGACGAACGACCCGGGCTCCCCGTCCAGCGGGCCCGGACGGCGCCGGTCCATGCGGATCACCTACTCCTTCGACGAGCGGACCGAGGACGGGTTCACCGCCTGGCGATCGATCCAGTTCTTCAAGCGGATCCTGGAGGACCCGGCGGCCGCCGGCCTCCTGACCGGGGCCGAGGCGGCGGCCGGGGCGGATGTGCCCCCCGACGCCGACACCGGGTTAGCCTCGCAGGAGATCTCGGGGGCAACAGGTCCGATGGGGGCTGAATGAGCCTGTTCAAGACGCGACTGGAATCCTTTTCGCGCATCGACACGTACCGCTTCGCCAAGGCGGAGGACCTCTGGCCCTACTACAAGGTGGTCGAGAGCGCTGCGACCCCCAAGTTCACCATCGAAGGACGCGAGGTCGTCAACTTCGGGTCGAACAACTACCTCTCGCTCTCCTATGACCCGCGGGTCGTCGAGGCGGCGCTCGCAGCCACCCGCCAGTACGGCACCGGGGTCACCGGCTCGCGGCTGCTCAACGGCACCCTGCCCCTACACCGGGAGCTCGAGGAGGAGCTGGCCGACTTCTACGGCACCGAGGCCGCCTTGGTCTTCAGCACCGGCTACGTCGCCAACCTCTGCGGGATCGCCGGCTATCTGGGCCGGTCCGACTACGCCGTGGTCGACAAGGAGGCCCACAACTCGCTCGTCACCGCCATCCGACTCTCGGGTGCTCGGCTCAAGCGGTTCCGACACAACGACGCCGACCAGCTCGCCAGCATCCTCGCCGGCCTGCCCGAAGACGCCACGAAGGGCGTGATCGTCGACGGTGTCTATTCGATGCGCGGCGACACTGCGCCCCTTCCCGAGATCGTCGAGGCGGTGCGGGCCACGCCGAACGCCTTCGTCTTCGACGACGAGGCCCACGGACTCGGAGTGCTCGGCGCGCACGGCCGGGGGGCCGGTGAGCTCTACGGGCTCCAGGACCAGATCGACATCACGACGATCACGTTCTCGAAGGCGCTCGGCTCGTGTGGGGGTGCGGTCCTCGGCAGCGCCGAGGCCATCGAGCTGCTCACCATCACCGCCGAGCCGTTCATCTTCACGGCGTCCAACGTGCCGGCGTCCATGGCCGCCGCGCTCGCGGCGCTGCGTATCCTCCGCGCCGAGCCCGACCGCCCGAGTCGCCTTCGCGCCAACGTCGCGCACCTCATCGCCGCGCTCACCGAGCGCGGCGTGCGTACGCATCCGGCCGAGAGCGCGATCGTCACGGTCCCCCTGAAACACCATGACGACCTTTCGACGGTGTTCACGTTCCGTGACCTGTTCGAACTCGGAGTGTTCTGCAACCCGGTGATCCCGCCCGCGAGCCACGGCAATTCGGGACTGCTCCGGCTGAGCCTCATGGTCGACCACGACGTCGACCTGCTCGAGGAGGCCGCCGACATCATCACCAAGGTCCTCACCGACGGCGACCAGCTCCTCGACCCGGTGCCCTGAGCGCGACCCCGCCCGCGGGGTTCCTCAGTTGTCCCGGAGCTGCTCGAAGCGTTCCTCCCACGCCCGGTGGCGTGCCTTGCCGTCCTGCACGAAGGGCGAGTACGCGATCACCCTCAGCACGAGGGCGTTGAGCCATCGCGCCGGCGGGGCGAGCGGCCGGACGAAGTCGACGAACAGGACGACTCGGAGGTCGTCGGTGTCGTTCCATGCCTCGTGCTGCCACACGTCGTCGAAGACGAGGCTGGTCCCTTCGCCCCAGTGCCGGGTCTCGCC
>JBJSXO010000127.1:0-10494 GCA_046086425.1 Actinomycetota bacterium
CCGTGCCGGCCGCCGTGGTCGCGTGGCTGGCGGGTGATCCCGAAGCCCGGGCGCTCAACGGCCAGACCGTGACCGCGCAGAAGTTCGCCAAGGATCGAGCCCTCCACCCCAAGTGGTGGTGACCCACGTGCGTATCTGACCGTCATCTACGTAGGCGACGGTCAGATACGCATCGACAAGGTTGGGAGCAACCATGCACGAGGACCTCGGACGCGTCGGCATCTGGACCTTCGCCTTGGACGGACAGCACACACCGGTGGCCCAGGAGATGGCCGCCGAGCTCGACGACCTCGGCTTCGGAGCAGTCTGGGTGCCAGAGGCGGTCGGCCGCGACCCGATGGTGTCGGCGACCCTGACCCTGGCGGCCACCGAGCGCATCACCGTGTGCACGGGGATCGCCAGCATCTACGCACGGGCCGCGATGACCATGACGTCGGGCTGGAAGGCGATCAGCGAGGCGTTCCCCGGCCGGTTCCTCCTCGGGCTCGGCGTCAGCCACCAGCCCGCGGTCGAGGGGATGCGTCAGCAGACCTACGGCCCGCCGCTCGCCTCGATGCGCGCGTACCTGGACGCGATGGACCAGGCGCTCTACCTCGCCGCCCCACCCACGGTGGAGCCCGGCCGCTGCCTCGCCGCGCTGGGCCCGAAGATGCTCGCGCTCGCAGCGGAGCGCACGCGTGGGGCCCATCCTTACTACGTTCCCCCCGAGCACACCGCCTTCGCCCGCGAAGTCATGGGCCCGGGACCGCTGCTCGCACCCGAGCAGAAGGTGATCCTCGAGACCGACCCCACCACTGCGCGCGAGATCGCGCGCGCCAACATCACCGGGTACCTGTCGCTCCCGAACTACGCGAACAACCTGCGTCGCCTCGGGTTCACCGAGGAGGACATCACCCAGTGCAGTGACCGGCTCGTAGACGCGATCGTGGCCTGGGGCGACGTCGAGGCGGTGCGGGCACGGGTGCAGGCCCACCACGACGCGGGCGCCGACCACGTGTGCCTCCAGGTGCTGCCCTTCGACGACCCCACCCGGATCCGGCGCGACTGGCGCGAGCTCGCTGCGGCGCTCTGCTGACCGAGCCCCGGCGGGACGGTCAGCCGGGCGCCACCCCCGCCCAGGGCGCGGCCCGTTCGAGCTGGCCTGCGAGCCGGAACAGCGTGGCCTCGTCCCCGAAGCGACCGACGAAGTGGATGCCCACGGGCAGCCCGTCGGGGGCCCGGTGCAGGGGCACGCTCATCGCGGGCTGGCCCGTGATGTTCGCGATCGAGCAGAACCCGCTCATCGCGCCGAGGTACGCGACCGCATCGGTGATCGATCCCGCGTTGGGGTCGAGGACACCGACACGCGGCGGAGTGATCGCCATCGTGGGCGTGAGCACTACGTCGACGTCGGCCATCATGGCCGCGACGGCGCGTCCGGCTGCGTGCATCGCCGCCACGGCTTGCACATAGGCCTCTCCCGTCACCGATCGCCCGCGCTCGACGACGACGTGGACCCACTGGTCGAGGTCGTCGTCACGGAGCTCCCGTCCCAGCACCTCGAGGCGGCGGTCCACCGCGTTGGCGATGTGGGTCGACGACACCAGCCCCGTGATCGCCGCCGGGGCCATGGGGAGCTCGGGCCAGCGCGCCGGCTCGACGAAGTGACCGAGGGACTCGAGCAGCCGGGCCGCGGCGTCGAGCCCGGCCCGGACCTCGGGGTCCGGCTCACGCCCCGTCGCCGGTTGGTGGTCCACGAGTGCCACCCGGAGGCGGCCCGGCTCGGTGCTGGCCTCGTCGAGATAGGCCCGGGCCGGCGCGGGCGCCACGTAGGGGTCGCCGGGGAACGGTGCACAGGTGGCGTCGAGGATCGCGGCGCTGTCGCGCACGCTGCGGGTCACCGCGTGACCCACCGACATGCCGTTCCACCCCTCGCCGGCATAGGGCGCGTGGGTCACGCGCCCGCGGGTGACCTTGAGGCCGAACAGCCCGCAGCACGACGCAGGGATGCGGATCGACCCGCCGCCGTCGGTGGCGTGCGCGGCCGGTACCATCCCGCCGGCCACCGCCGAGGCCGCACCCCCACTCGAGCCCCCGGCCGAGTACTCGGGGTTCCACGGATTCCGGCACGGCCCGAAGAGCCCGGGCTCGGTACTGGTGCTCGACCCGAACCCGGGGGTGTTGGTCTTGCCCACGATCACCATGCCCGCCCGTCGGAGGCGGGCGACGAACTCGCTGTCGACCGTCGACACGTCGTCTGCGAACAGCCGGACGCCTTGCGTGCTCGGCAGCCCCGCCACGTGCGCGTTGAGGTCCTTGATCAGGTACGGCACCCCGCGCAGCCGGCCCTCGGGCAGCCCGCGCGCGACCTCCGCGCGCGCGGCGTCGTCACTGCGGGCGACCACGGCATTGAGCGTCGGGTTCGCAGTGTCGATCGCTGCGAGGGCGGCGTCGAGCACCTCGTCGGCACCCACCTCGCCCGACGCCACGAGCGCAGCGAGCCCGAGCGCGTCGTGCGCCGAGTACTCCTCGTGCTGCATCGGTCAGTCTGCCGTCGTCATGCGGCGGTCATCACCTGGCTTCGTCCCTCGACCCGTCCCGACGGTCGTCTCGCCCCGGTCGTCAGACGACGTTATCCCAGATCCACACCCCCCACCCCCGGGGGGTGGGGCGCCTCATTCCTCGACGAACGTGTGCTGCGCCGGGTCGTCGAGGGCGGCCTTGACGATCTTGCCGGTGGCGGTGCGGGGAAGCGGTTCGTCGCGGATCTCCCAGTGCGTCGGCACCTTGTAGTACGCCAGCGCCTCGCCGCACCAGGCTGCGAGCTCGTCGGCGTGGACGGTCCGACCGTCCACCGGGACGACGAACGCCTTGACCTCGCTGCCCAGCTCGGGGTGGTCGACCCCGACCACGGCGGCCTCGAGGACGTCCGGGTGCGCCTCGAGCCGGTGCTCGACCTCGACGGGATAGACGTTCTCGCCGCCACGGAAGATCAGGTCGCGCTTACGTGACGACAGGTACAGGCGGCCGTCGACGATCCGGCCGACGTCACCCATGCGCAACCAGCGCCCGGGCCAGAACGCCGCCTCGGTCGCCTCCGGGCGCCGCCAGTATCCCGGCATGATCATCGGCCCGCGTGCGCAGACCTCGCCCTCCTCACCGAGCGGGAGCGGGTTCCCCGCGTCGTCGCGGATCTCGAGCTCGACGGTGACGTTGGGCCGGCCCACCGAGTCCGGGTGCGCGTCGTACTCGGCCCCGGTGTTCGACGTGAGCAGCGCGGCGGTCTCGGTAGACCCGTACCCGATCGACATCGTCGTGCGCAGGTGCGGCATCACCTGCTTGGCCTGCTCCTGCAACGACGGTGCAATCGGTGATCCGCCTCCACCCAGCGTGCGCAACGACGAGAGGTCGAACGTTCCCACGTCGGGATGGTTGACGAACCGGTGCAGCACCGTTCCGGTGAAACCCCACGCGGTGACGCGCTCCGACTCGATGACCCGCATCGCGACGACCGGGTCGAAACGACCCGTCAGCCAGACCGTGCGCATCCCGGCGGCCAGTCCCATCACCGCGGCGGCGTGCAGCCCGGAAACGTGGAAGAGCGGGCTGGTGACCATCGAGCAGTTCGGGGGCGCAGCGGGGGCATCCGGTGCGGGCGGCGGCGCAAGCATCATCGCCCGGGCGCCGCTGAAGAAATTCGCGGTGAGGAACGCGATCACGTTGCGGTGCGTGTTGACCGCACCCTTGGGCCGACCCGTGGTGCCGCTCGTGTAGAGGATGATCGCCGGATCGTCCTCCGCGACCGCAGGCTCGGGCAGGCCAGCATGGGGATGGGCACGCCAGATCGCGTCGAACCCGTCCTCCATCACGACGGTGGGGACCCCGGCACCCTCCGCACCGAGGCGGCCGAGGCGCTTGGCGTCGGCGACGAGCAGGCGCGGCTCGCAGTCGTCGATCCCGTAGCGGATCTCCGGCTCGGTCCACCAGCCGTTGAGCCCGACGGCGATCGCACCGAGCGCCACCGTCGCCCAGAAGGTGACGATCCACTCCGGCGCGTTGGCGCCCAGGATCGCGACCCGGTCGCCGGGCCCCACGCCGTAGTCGTCGCGCAGCACCGCCGCCGTCGACGCGACCAGGCGCGCGTGCTCGCCGTAGGTGAAGCGTCGGTAGTCGACCGCGTTCTCGGTGAACCCGGCGTATTCGGCGTCACCCTGGGCGACGGAGCCCCGGAGCAGCTCCCCGAGCGAGCGGGCCCGGTTCTTCACCACCTGGATGCGCTCGCCGTCGACGTCCTCCTCGACGACCTCGAAGAAGCCCCCGGGCCCGAGCAGCTGCTCCTCGACCTGCCGCACCTCCCCGGGCACATCGGACGGGTACGGGATCCGGCTCACCGGTCGCCCCCATCGGGCACCCCACGCCCGGTCGCGACCCCGCGCGGCGCGTCGAGCAACGCCGGCGCCAGTGCGGTGACGAGGTCGTGGATCTCGCGCGCGCAGGCCTCGAACACCTCCAGCTCCCCGCCTCCCGGGTCGTCGACGTCCTCCCACTCCTCGAGCACCACGGCGTCGAGGCCGAGCGCAGCGAGGCGGGAGGACAGCGGGCCGTCGCCGGGCGCGAGGTCGCGCACGAGGCGGCGCAGCGTGGCCGTCCGGGCGGCGGCACCCGGGTGTGTCCGACGCACGTACTCCACGTGCTCGCGAGCCAGGCCGACGACGAGGTCGGCGGTGTCCACGTGCTCGTCGCGCAGCTGCAGGCTGCGGTGGGACGGTGGGGCTACGTCGACGCCGGTCAGCGCGTCCCGCGTGCGCCAGCTCATCGGCATCCCCTCGATCACGTGGGTCCCGGCCGTGGTGATGGCGATCTCGTCGACCTCGGCCTCGTCGACGTGCGCCGCGAGGATCGCGCCGGCCATCACCGACCGAGCGGCGTTCCCGGTGCAGAGGAACACGACGTGCGGCGGGGGTCCGGGGTCGGTCATGGGCCCCGGACGATACCCCGGATGCTCGCTACGCTCCCGTGCGTGACGGCACCCGCCGAGGAGCGCGCCCGGGATCCGCGGGTTCGTCTGTTCCCGTGGCGCGCGGTCATCCTGCCCTTTCTCGTGTCGCGCCTCGTCGCCGACGGGCTGATCCTCGTGATGGCCCTCGCACGGCCTGCCGCGACGATCGTGCCCGAGACCCCCTTGTTCGCAGGCTTCGCGAAGTGGGACGGCTTCTGGTACGTCGAGATCGCCAGGTTCGGCTTCGCACGCGACTACGTCCCGGGCGCCGAGTCGCCGTGGCCGTTCTTCCCGTTGCTGCCGGCGGTCCTGCGGGCCGGACACTGGCTCGGACCCTCCGAGGCGCTCGTCGGCGTCCTCGTCAACCACGCCGTCTTCCTGCTCGGACTCGCGGGTCTCTACCGGATCGCGCGTCGTCACTTCGACGATCGCGCGAGCACGTTCGCGACGTGGGCGATCGCACTGTTCCCGGCGTCGGTCATGTTCTCGATGGTGTACCCGTCGGCGATCATCTTCGCGGCGAGCGTGTGGGCCTTCGACCTCGTGGAAGACCGACGCGACGCCGCCGCCGGTGCGGCGACGCTGGCTGCGGTGATGGTCCGGCCCAACGGGTTCCTCGTCGCGATCGCGATCGCGTTCGCCGTCGGGTGGAACCTCAAGCGCGTGGCGGTCACCTGCGGGCCGTCCCTCGTCGCGTTCGGCGCGTGGTGCCTCTACAACCTGGACCGCACGGGCGACGCGCTGACGTTCTTCCGGGCCAAGGACGGATGGCCCGAGATCTCGATCGTCGACTTCGTGCTGCGTGACCGGAAGATCGCGGTGCCCCACGTTCTCCTCGCCCTCGCAGCTGCGCTCGCCGTGGTCGTCGTCTGGCGGCGGATGCCGCGATCCTGGCTCGTGCTCACCGGACTGTTCCTCGTGCTGCCGATGGTCACGGGCATGGTCGGACTCGGGCGCTACGCCGGGGAGACGTTCCCCCCGTTCGTGGCCGCAGGCGAGATCCTGCGCCGCTGGCCGCGTCCTCTGGTGCTGGCCTACTTCGCCGGCTCGGTGGCCCTGATGGCCGTGTGCACGTACTGGGTCATCTACCTCGACTACCTGCCCTGACCCGCCGCCCTGCTCCGCCGCATCACCACGACCCGGAGCGTCGCGCGCTGCTCAGCGCCAGGTGGCGTCGTGGTGGGCGTCGAGCGGCGCCGGTGGCGCAGGACCCCGGGCGGGATGGTCGGCGTAGCGCACCGGATGGGCAAGCGCCGGGGCGCCGTCGGGTCCGTCGAGCACCGTGCCGCGCTGACGCAGGTGCGGGTCGGACAGCATCGCGGTGCGGTCGTGCACCGGTGCGACCGGCGCACCGGCCGCGCCCAGTCGCGCGAGCGCGTCCGCGCGGGACAACGGCGCACACGCGTCGGCGATGCGCGCGCGCAGCTCGTCCGCCCGCTCCACCTGTTCGAGCAGCGGGAGGTCCCGGAGGTCGGCGAGACCCAGCCCGTCGCACGTCGCGGCCCACAGGTGCGCCTCGGTGATCCCGCTCAGCGCGATCCACCCGTCGGCGCACCGGAACACGCCGTACCCGGGCAGGCCCCGCAGCCGCTTCCCCGGCACCGCGGTGTGATCGCCCGACGCGGCGCCGGTCCACGTGGCGAGGATGTCGGTCATGGCGACGTCGATGACCTCACCGTCGCCGTGACCCAGTCGCCGCACGAGCGCCGCGCAGACCGCAAACGCCGCCACCAGCCCCCCGGCGACGTCGGCCCACGGGATCGTGGGCCGCGCCGGCGTGTCCCCCTCCGGAGCCAGCGTGCCGGCCACGGCCTGGTAGCCGAGGTCGTGGCCGGGAGCGAGGCGCATCGGCCCGTCCTGCCCGAAGCCCGACAGCGACAGGTACACGACGTCGGGGTTCACCACCCGGATCTGCTCGGGCCCGATGCCGAGGCGCTCGGCGACGCCGGGCCGGAACCCCTCGGTCACCACATCCGCCCCGGCGGCGAGCTCGAGGGCCCGGGCGAGACCGCCACGGGTCTTGAGGTCGAGCACGACGCTGCGCTTGTGCGCCGAGATCGTGGCGTAGAGACCAGCGAACCCGCGCATGGGGTCGCCGCCGGGCGGCTCCACCTTCAGGACGTCGGCACCGAGGTCGGCGAGGAGCTGGGTGGCGTACGGGACGGGACGCCAGATGCCGAAGTCGAGCACCCGGATCCCCTCGAGCAGACCCCCCGGGGTGTCGTGCACGCCTCAGTCGTCCCCGGTCTCGGCGGCGAGGATCTTGCCCAGGGCCACGTCGAGCGCAGCGACGTCGGCGGCGTCGAGGTGCCGGGCGAAGTGGTCCTGCACCCCCCGCAGGTGCACACCGTGGGCGTCGCGCACGCACTGCGCACCGGCGGGCGCGAGCACTGCGAAGGTCCCACGCCGGTCGTCCGGGCAGGCTTCGCGCGTCACGTAGCCGGCGTCGACCATCCGGTCGACGAGGCGCGTGAGGCCACTGCGGCTGCACAGAACCCGTCGCGCGAGGTCCTGCATCCGGAGTCGCTCTCCCGGAGACTCGTGGAGCGACACGAGCACCTCGTACCACGCGAGCGGGAGCCCGCGCGCGGCGGCGAACTCGGCCTCGAGCGCGCCGACGACCCGCGCGTGCGCCTCCAGGAACCGTCGCCATACCGCCAGCGGCGCAGGCGACGAGATCGACGAGATGGGCGCCCCGCTGCTCCCCGTCACGCACCGGAGCGTAGCGAGCATCCCGTCCCGGCGGCGCCGCGCGTCCCGTCGACACCGACGCGTGCCAACGCCGGTCCTGCCGCCGGCTCAGTGCCAGCCGCGTGCCGGGTCGCCGGGGTCGTAGCGCCGGACCACCCGCGCGGGAGCGCCCACCGCAACGGAGTAGTCGGGGATCGTGCCGGTGACCACTGCGCCCGCGCCGATCACCACGTGGGCGCCGATGTGGGATCCCGGCAGTACGACGGCACCGTGCCCGATCCACGAGCCTGCACCGATGGAGACCGGGCGGGGGGCGGCGAACTGGCGCCCGATGGGGACGTCGGGGTCCTCATAACCGTGGTTGGCGTCCGTGATGTAGACGTGGTGCCCCGTGAACACGTCGTCGCCGATCTCGATCGATTCGTGAGCGACGATGCCGCTCCCGCGCCCGATCAGGCAGCCCGTGCCGATCACGACGGCGGCGTCACGGTCGAGCTCGTGCGTCGGCGACACACCCGCCGACAGCGTGCAGTGCGGCCCGACGATGGTGCGCGCACCGAGGCGGATGTAGCGCTCGCCGTAGAGCGCAGTGACGGGGAAGCAGATCGCGCTCCCCTCGCCGAATGCCCCGAACCGGCGCGCCCGCCGGTGGTCGGGGCCGATCGACCCGACCCGCTGCGCCCATGCGTATGCGCGCTGGAGCAGCTCACCGGACCAGCGGCCCACCAGGCTCACGTCGCTCTCCTCACCCTGCCCGACAACCGCGGCCGACTGTAGCCAGCGTTTGATCGCGGCCTCTCTGCACGCCAGGATGCACGGATGCTCTTCCGCGCCGCTCGCCTCGTCGCCTTCCTCGGCGCGTTCGCGCTCGGCGTCTCCCTCCTCGCAACGGCGTGCAGCGGCGGTGACGGCAGCGCGACGCGCCCGACCACCGGGCGGGGCATCTACGCGGCGTACTGCCTCACCTGTCACGGGGCCGACGGCCAGGGCGGGGTCGGGCCCCAGCTCGCCGGGGTGGTCGCCGGCAAGTACCCGAACATCGACGACCAGATCGCGCTCGTCACCAACGGTCGGGCGAGCATGCCGGCCTTCGGCGGGACGCTCAGCGCCGCCGAGATCCGCAAGGTCGTGACCTACGAGCGCACCGACCTCGGTCAGTGACCACAGACGACGACCGCGCCACCGAGATCCGGCGCCCGCGCGATGCCCAACGGTCGCGCGTCTACCGCGCCGAGACCGTGGTCCCGTCGAGCCCACTCCCCGGGCTCCCCGCCTGCGTCGGCTTCGCCGAGAAGGTGGTGGGCTCGCTCTGGTGGGCGGCCCGCTTCCCCGAGCACGGGCTCGGCGGACTCCCGCGCTTTCGCCCCGGCAACGGCGCCCGTCAGGCGTTCTACCGCGAGGAGCCGACCGGCCCCACCATCACCCTGCCCCGCCGCTACCGCACCAAGGGGATCGTGCTGCACGAGCTGGTGCACTGGGCACTTGCGCCGACCCCCGGCCTTGCCCACCACGGCACCACGTTCACGCGCGTCCTCGTGGACGCAACGGCCGAGTTCTGTGGCCTCGAGCGTGCCGACGCCCTGATTGCCGCGTACACGGCCGAGCGCGTGCGGATCGGTCACGCGGCAATCGTGGACGAGCACGGACGACTTGGCTACGGCGCCGACGAGCAGCGGCGCCTGGCCCGCAGCCGCGCGCGGGCGTCCGCACCGGCCGCCTGAACGCGCGATCGGCGCCTCAGTCGACGCGTCGGAGCTCGCGCCGGTATCGGGTCGCGTTCTCGACGTAGTTCGCGGCCAAGGGCAGGATCTGCTCGGAAGTCACTGCGTCGAGCCGCACCTTCGCCGGCACCCCGAGGGCCATCGCTCCCGACGGCACCTCGAGCCCGGCGGGGACCACGGCGCCGGCGCCGACCAGGGAGTGGGACCGGATGACCACGCGGTGCAGCACGATCGAGCCGGTGCCGACCAACACCGCGTCCTCGACGGTGCAGCCCTCGAGGTGGGCCAGGTGCCCGATCACGCAGTCGTCCCCGATGTGGGTGGCGTGGGCTGCGGTGCAGTGGATGACCGCACCGTCCTGGATCGACGTGCGGGCCCCCACCGTGATGCGCCCGTAGTCCCCCCGCAGCACCGCCTGGGGCCAGACCGTCGAGCTGGCGCCGATCCGCACGGCCCCGATGATCGTGGCCTCGGGGTGCACGTAGGCCTCGGGGTGGATCTCGGGCACGGAGTCGCCCAGGGCGTAGACGGCCATGGCGGGACGGTAGCGCCACCCCGGCCCCACCCCGGCCCCACCGGGCCCGTCCACGAGCACGGACATTTGGGCTTCAGTCGGGCGGCCGACGTGCCGATAGCCCGCTCATGGCTCTCACCGACCCCCGGACCACCCCGCCGATCCCCGCCGGCGAGCGCGGCCGCCAGCTGCGCGCCGTACGCAAGGCCCAGGGCCTGTCCCGGTCCGAGGTCGCCCGCTCCGCCGGCCTGACCCGGCGGGAGCTCGCGGCGTACGAGCGCGGCCGCAACCCCGTGCCCGACAGCGATCTGTGGTGCCTCGCCGGCTCGTGCGGCGTCGACGTCGACGACTTGCTCCCCACGCGCGACCGCCTCGGGGTGGACTCGGACCTCGGCACCCTCACCATCGGCGAGAGCGTCCGGCGCCTCCGGCCCGGCACCGACTCCGACGGCGTGCTGCGCGAGTACCTCGCCATGATCTACGAGTTGCGCAACCTCGCGCCGGGATCCACGCCGTCGATGCGCGCCGAGGACCTCGCCACCCTGGCCGAGGCGCTCGGGGGGACCCCCGACGCGATCGAGGCGCGGCTG
>JBJSXO010000128.1:0-4689 GCA_046086425.1 Actinomycetota bacterium
TGGCCTTGAGCTGCGCCTCTTCGGCGGCAGCCTCGGCCGCGGCCTGCGCGCGCGCCGGCTCGATCTCGGCCCGTAGGGCCGCAACCTCGTTCCGGAGCGCCACGATGGCCGCGGACGCGGTCTCGAGATCGGCGCGCTTGGACGAGATCGTCCGCTGCTCGCTCTGGACGTCGTCCCGCAGCGCCGTCGCGCGCCGCACGACCGCCCGCTGACGGCCGTTCACCTGGTCGAGGTACTTCGAGCCCTGGACTACGTCTTCGGGGCGCGCGGCGGTCACGGAGTCGTAGCTGGCGCCGTGCCGGGCCGACTTGTAGATCTGGGCGGCCGAGTGGAGCACCTCGGCCCGGGCCACCTCGTACTCGGCCTGGCGTGCGTCGAGCCGGGCCTGGGCATCGGCGAGCTGCGCGTCGAGGACGGCGATCTGGCTCTCGAACGGTGCCAGCCGCTCCTGCACGTCACGGAGCTGGGCGTCGAGCTCGGCGACCCGGGCGTCGATCGGGGCCTTGCGGTTGCGGATCTCCTGGAGGAGCTGGAGGGCCGCCGCCTCCTGGCTGCCCACCTCCAGGATCTGGTTCTTGAGCTGGGCCTGCTTGTCGGCCGTCGAGGTCTGGGCGCGCGCCGGCACCGCCAGACCGGCGGCGGCGAGGAGGCCAGCGAGGAGGAGCGGGACGACCCGACGGGGGCGCAGAGAGGTTCGCATGGGGTCCGCCAGCATAAACAACACCAGCAACATTGGCAACACCCGGGCCGCGACCCGGCCCAGGAGGCGGGGGAGCCGGTGATACCGGGGGCCCGGCGAGGGGCTCAGACCCGCAGGAAGCGGCGGAGGCCGATCATCGAGCCCGCCAGGCCGATGATCACCCCCAGGACCAGCACCAGGACGGCGATGCCCACGGCGTCACCGCTGGTGACGTAGAACTCCCGGAAGAAGCCCGTGGGGCTGTCGAACCAGGAGTCGAAGCCCACCTTGAGGGCGGCGACCACCCCGACGGCCAGACCGGCCCCGATGAGGCCCTGCACGAGCCCCTCGGCCATGAACGGGACCCGGACGAACCAGTTCGAGGCCCCGACGAGCTTCATGACCTCGATCTCGCGGCGGCGGGCGAAGGTCGCGAGACGGATGGTGTTGACGATCAGGAACAGCGACGACAGCAGGAGCACCAGCGACAGGCCGATGAAGATGTAGCGGGCGGTCGTGGTTGCGCTGAGCAGCCCGCGGAGGGCCTCCTCCGGCGTAGCGACGTCGTCGACCCCGCCCCGCGGCTCGAACCTCCGTTTGATCAACTCGGTGTACTCGGCTTCCTTCGGGACGACCCGGAACGACGTCGGCAGCGCCTCGGCGTCGACGTTCTTCACGAGCCCGGGGTCCCGGCGGAAGATCCGCTTGAACTCCTCGTACGCGGCGTCCTTGTCGAGGAACCGGAAGTCCTCGACCTGCGGGTCCTGCTCGAGGGCCGACCGCACGTCGGCGATCTGGCTCGCGGTCGCGTCGACGGTCATGAAGACCTCGAGCCGGACACCGCCCTTGATGACCTCCGTGCCGCGGTCGACCCAGCGCGACAGCAGCATGATCCCCCCGAAGAGGGCGAGCGACACCGCCACCGTGAGGACACCGGCGATGGTCATCAGGAGGTTGCGGCGCAGCGAGATCGTCGTCTCGCGCGCGAAGTAGCCCAGGCGCAGGAACATCGCTACAGCCCGCCGCCTGCGCCGTAGACGCCGCGCGCCTGGTCGCGCACCAAGGAACCGTGGTCGAGCTCGACGACCCGGCGGCGCATCGCGTCCACGATTCGCTGGTCGTGGGTCGCCATCACGATCGTGGTCCCCGACCGGCTGATGCGGTCGAGGATGCGCATGATGCCCACGGTGGTCGCAGGGTCGAGGTTCCCGGTCGGCTCGTCGGCGAGGATGATCAGCGGGCGGTTCACGAACGCGCGCGCGATCGACACTCGCTGCTGCTCGCCGCCCGAGAGCTCGTTGGGGAACCGGCCCGCCTTCTTGGCCAGGCCCACGAGGTCGAGCACCTGGGGAACCTGGGTGCGGATCACGTTGCGCGGCCGGCCGATGACCTCCATGGCGAACGCCACGTTCTCGTACACCGTCTTGGTCGGCAGGAGCTTGAAGTCCTGGAAGATGGTCCCGATGTTGCGCCGGAGCTGGGGGACCTTCCAGTGCGACATCCGGGTGATGTCCCGCCCGGCGACGACGATACGCCCCTCGCTCGGTACCTCTTCCCGCAGCAGGAGGCGCAGGAAGGTCGACTTCCCCGAACCCGACGGACCGACCAGGAAGACGAACTCGCCTTTTTGGACGTCGGCGGACAGGTCGCGGAGCGCCGTGACCCCGCCCTTATAGGTCTTCGTGACGTTCTCGAAGCGAATCATGAGGGCTCGCGGAGGGTAGCAGCGGCCCTTCCGGAAACCGCGGCACCCACGTTCGCGCGACCCCGACCGAGGCCGCTCCCGAACGGCTACCCGCCTTCGCGCCGCCTCCACTGGAGGTAGGACTCGATGAACTCGTCGAGGTCGCCGTCGAGCACGGCGTCGACGTTGCCCGTCTCGTGCCGGGTGCGCTCGTCCTTGACCAAGCGGTAGGGCGCCAGCGTGTAGGTGCGGATCTGGCTCCCGAACGCGACCTCACGTTTGGTCCCCGCAATCTGCGCGAGCTCCGCAGCGCGCTCTTCGCGCTGTCGCTCTGCGAGGCGCGCAGCGAGGATCTGCATCGCGCGCGCCTTGTTCTGGGTCTGCGAGCGCTCGTTCTGGCACGACACGACGATGCCCGTGGGCAGATGGGTGATGCGCACTGCGGAGTCGGTGACGTTCACGTGCTGCCCACCCGCGCCGGACGACCGGTACGTATCGATGCGGAGGTCGGTGGGATCGATGTCGGGCTCTTCGGCCGCCTCGAGGGCCGGGACGAGCTCGAGCGACGCGAATGCGGTCTGCCGGCGGGCCTGCGAGTCGAACGGCGAGATGCGGATGAGGCGGTGGACGCCGCGCTCACCGCTGAGCAGCCCATACGCGTACCGGCCCTTGACGGTGAACGTCGCCGACGAGATCCCGGCCTCCGTCCCCGGCTGGACCTCGTCGAGCTCGACACCGAAGCCCCGGCGCTCACCCCAGCGGGTGAACATGCGCAGCAACATCTGCGCCCAGTCCGCGGCATCCGTGCCGCCCGCGCCCGAGTGCACCTCGCAGATCGCGTCGCGCTCGTCGTGCTCGCCGGTGAACAGCGCCCGCAACTCGAGCTTGTCGAGCTCGAGACCGAGGTCGGCAATCCCTTGGGTCACCTCGGCCTCGACCGAGTCGTCGGCTTCCTCGCGTCCGAGCTCGTGGAGCGTCTCCACGTCGGACAACCGCGCCTCGAGCCCGACCACGAGGTCGACGTCGTCCCGGCAGCGGGCGAGCTCCCCCGTCACCGTCCGCGCGGCGTCGGGATCGTCCCAGAGACCGGGTCTGCTCGCTTCGCGCTCGAGCTCCGCGATCCGCTCGACCGCGGCGTCGACGTGCAGGTACGCCCGCGCGTCCCCGACACGACGTCGGAGATCGGCGAGGTCTTCGGAGAAGTCGCGCATCGAGAGCCGTTCGAGGAGAACCTGGGCAGCCGCGCGGTCAGCGGCCGTGGCAGAGCTTGTACTTCTTGCCGCTGCCGCAGAAGCACGGCTCGTTGCGGCCCGGCGTCTTGTCCACCCGCACGGGCGTGTTGGTGACCTCGGGGTCGGCCACGGCCGTGGCCACGCCTCCCGCCTCGGCCGCGAGCTCCACTGCGGGGGTCGCCGCAGCGACGGCCCGCATCCCCCCCGAGCCCTCCACCGGATCCTCGGCAGCGGTATACCGGAGATTGCGCACTGCCGGCTGCGGCTCGGTCTCGGTGACGACCTCGAGGTGCGAGACGTAACGGACGAAGTCGTCCTCCACGCCTCCCATCATCGCCTCGAACATGTCGAAGCCCTCGCGCTGCCACTCCGCGAGCGGGTCCCGCTGCCCCATGGCCCGCAGGTTGATGCCTTCGCGCAGGTAGTCCATCTCGTACAGGTGCTCACGCCAGTGCTGGTCGATGATCGACAGCATCACCCGACGCTCGATCTCGCGGAGAGTCTCGGCGCCGATCTCTTCCTCCTTGGTCTCATACCGCTCGATCGCGTCGCCGAGCACGACGTCGCGCAGCTCGGTGATCTCGGCGACCGCATCGAGTTGCGCGCGGGTGAGCCCGGTGGGATAGGCCAGCTGGAGCAGCCGGTGGAGCTCGTCGAGATCCCACTCCTCCGGGTACTGGCCCGGGCACGAAGTGTCGATGACCCGGTTCACGGCAGCGTCGATGGCCTCGAACGTCGCGTCTCGGAGGTCCTCGCCGTCGAGGATCTGCTGGCGGCGCCGATAGATCACCTTGCGCTGCTCGTTCATCACCTCGTCGTACTTGAGGACGTCCTTTCGGATCTCGAAGTTCCGGTCCTCCACCGTGCGCTGCGCCCGCTCGATGGACTTGGACACCATCTTGGACTCGAGCGGCTGGTCGTCGGGGAACGCACCGTCCATCACCCGGCTCATGAGGCCCGTGGCGAACAGCCGCATGAGGTCGTCCTCGAGCGACAGGTAGAAGCGGGTCTCGCCCGGGTCGCCCTGACGGCCGGAGCGGCCCCGCAACTGGTTGTCGATGCGGCGGCTCTCATGGCGCTCGGTGCCGAGCACG
>JBJSXO010000129.1:0-6944 GCA_046086425.1 Actinomycetota bacterium
CGCGACGAACGGAGCGAGCACGAGCAGCGCCAGCGCAGCCAGGGCGATGACGATGCCGATGGGCCCGGCATCGACGTTGTCACGCCGGTCACGCCGCATCCCGCCCCAGAACATGAACCGCAGCCCGATGTCGCAGAGCAGCGCGATCGCACCGACGGCGACGACGGCCACGGTCGAGACCAGGATGTCGTAGTTCTTGACGTGCGACAGCTCGTGGGCGAGGACGCCCTCGAGTTCGACTCGGTTCATCGTCTCCAGCAAGCCGGTCGTGACCGCGATCGCGGCGTGCTCCGGGTTGCGCCCGGTGGCGAAGGCGTTCGGGGCCGGGTCGTCGACCACGTAGAGGCGGGGCTTGGGCAGCCCGGCGGCGATGCACAGGCCCTCCACCAGGTTGTGGTAGCGGCGGTACTCGACCGGGTCGGCCGGCTTGGCCCGGGTAGCGGCCAGCGCCACGGCATCGGACTTGTAGTAGGCGAAGAAGGCCATCGCCACCGCCACGACGAACGCAATGCCGGCGACGAAGAACCCGCCGCCGATCAGCACGTCGACGGCAACCCCGACGAGCAGGATCAACACCACGAAGAAGAGCAGCAGACCGAACGACTTGCGCCGGTTGCGCGCGATCTCCTTGGCGTAGGTGGTGCGGTCGGCCGGCGCGATGGGCTCGGACACGGACATGAGGGAGTCAGGTGCTCCTGGGGTCAGGCGGGAATCAGAAGGCGACGCGTGGCGCGGCGCCCGCTTCGGGCTCGGCGTCGAAGAACTCGCGTCGCTCGAAGTGGAACATCCCGGCGAGCAGGTTGCGCGGGAAGGTCTGGATCGCGTTGTTGTACGACAGGACGCTGTCGTTGAAGAACTGCCGCGAGTAGGCGATGCGGTCCTCTGTCGCGGTCAGCTCCTCCTGCAGTTGCAGGAAGTTCTGGTTGGCCTTGAGGTCCGGGTAGGCCTCCGCGACGGCGAAGAGGCTCTTGAGCGCACCGGTGAGCGCGTTCTCGGCCTGGGCCTGCCGAGCCAGGTCACCCCCTTGCTGGGCGCTGATTGCGTTGGTCCGAGCCGCAGTGACCGCCTCGAGGGTCTGACGCTCGTGCGCCGCGTAGCCCTTGACCGTCTCGACCAGGTTCGGGATCAGGTCGTAGCGGCGCTTCTGCTGCACCTCGATCTGGGAGAAGGCGCTGTCGACACGGTTGCGCGCCCGCACCAGGCCGTTGTAGGCGAGGACCAGGAACAGGGCGACGAGGACGACCACGACGACGACGATGACGACGGCCACGAGGCGATGGTACCGGGGGGCCGGACCGGCGCGGGGACGCAGCGGCGCACCGGTCGGGCAGTGGGACGGTGCGGCCGTCGGGCGGCGGTCCGGTCAGTCGGCCCGCCGGTCCAGCCAGGCGCCGAGCGCCTCGATGCCCCGCTCGAGCACGACCAACACCGCCTCGTGGAGGTCCCGGCCGCCGGTCGCCAGCACGTCGAGGCCGAACGCCCGTCCGGAGCCGATGGCGGGGAACGAGGCCAGGGAGCTTCCGTCGGCCCGGGTGACCACACCGCCCGCCTCCTCCACGATCAGCGCTCCGGCCGCCACGTCGTAGGGGAAGTTGGTGCAGACCGACCCCTCTCCCACTGTGAGGAACGCGGGCTCGAGGGCCGGGAACGTGTCGAGCGCGCGCCGGCCGACGTCGACGTAGGCGTCGAGCTGGCCGTTGGCCACACGGGTGAGTGCGAACGCGGCCGAACCCAGCTCGAAGGTGCCCCCGCCCATGCTGCACCCGTCCGCGAGCTCCTCCAGCGCGACCGCCATGGGCACGCTCGGCCGGCCCCGCAGCCCTGCGGTCCAGAAGAGCGCCGACAGGTCGGCGTTGGCCGACGGTACGAGCGGGATCGGGGTCCCGTCGGCCCGCGCTGCGTGCGCGCCCGCGCCGCGGGTCGCCCAGTACCGGTCGCCCGTCTTGAGCTCGTGCACGACGCCGAACGTGACCTCGCCCAGCGTCGCGGTCTCCTGCGGCGGGGTGACGCCGATCGACACCGCGCACGACTCCAGACCGGCGGCGGCGGGGCGGGTCCCGTCGATGGGGTCGACGACGAGGAACCAGCGCGGACTCCCGAAGACCACGAGGCCGCGGTCCTCCGAGTAGAAGCCGACGTCACCCACGGCTGCGAGCTCGCGCTCCACCACGGCTTCGGCCACCTCGTCGATCGCGAGCGTTGCGTCACCCCCGGGCGCCACGCCGACCCGCAGCCGAGCGTCGGGCCCGCCGAGGAGCGGACCCACGGCGGTGGCGACTGCAGCGGCGACGTGTCGCGCCACGGCACCGGCGTCGCGCTCCGAAGAGTGGCTCACCGGGGTCGCACTAGCGGATCCGCCGGAACTTGTTGAGCACCGGCCGCGCCATGAGCGTGCCACCGCGGGCCGCACCGATGGCTTCGTCGTACACGGCTTCGTAGCACGCTGCGAGGCGGTCCATCGACAACTCGGACGCGCGCGCAGATCCCGCCGCGGCGACCCGGGCCCGGCCGCGGGGGTCGTCGAGCAGGTCCCGCAGCGCGTTGCGCAGGCCCGCGGCGTCACCCGGGGCGAAGAGCCGGGCCTCGTCACCGGTCCGGGCCACCGCGCGGTACCCGACCAGGTCCGAGGCCACCACCGCGGTGCCCGCCGCCATCGCCTCGAGCAGGACGATCCCGAACGACTCCCCGTCGACCGACGGGAAGCAGGCGACGGTGGCACCCCGGATGCGGCGCGCCTTCTCCGCCTCGGACACACGACCGAGCCATTCGACCCCCGGCACGCGGCGGCTGCGCAGGGACTCGGTCTGGGGTCCCGTGCTCGCCACCCACAGCCGCGCGGGACGGTCGAGGTCGGCGAACGCGTCGAGCAGCACCGCGAGGCCCTTGCGCGGCTCGTGGCGGCCGACGAAGAAGATCGCCGGCTCGGGGCTCGGCCACGGCTCGGCCCGGGCGTAGAAGTCGGTGTCCACACCGTTGAACAGGATCCGGCAGTCCACCCCGAAGGCCTCCCGGACGTCGCGACTCGCCTCGGGCGACACTGCGGTGCAGACGGTCACGCGGTCCACCATCCGCTGCAGCGGTTTGCGGAGTGCGGCGTACCACTGGTTGTTCCTCGTCCCGTACGCAGCGTGGAACGTCCCCACGACGGGGAGGTCGGTGCCCACGAGGGCTGCGTGGTTGGGGCCGGGGGTGAGCGGCTCGTGGATGTGGACCACGTCCGGCGCGAAGCCGCGCAGCGCCTCCAGTGTGCGCGCCGCGGTGTGATGGTTGGACGTGATGGGCGCAATGGACCCGTTGCTCGGAACCCGGCGAGTGGTGCCGACGGTGGTGATGCCCCGTTCGGGCGGGGGCCCGTCGCACGGCGCGATCACCCGCGTCTCGAGCCCCCGCAGGCGCAATGCGCCGGCGAGACCCAACACCTGGCCCTGCACGCCGCCGAACACCGACAGCGAGTACGGACACACGATCGCCACCCGCCGCAGCCGCGCGCTGGTCACCGCAGCCATGGTGCTCTCCCGGCGGCATGGTCGCTCGGCCAGTTGGGCTGCATGAGCAGCCACTGCTCCGGCCGCTCGGCGATCGCAGCCTCGAGGTGCCGGACGATCGCCGCAGTGACCCGCTCCACGTCGGCGCGCAGGCGACCCTCGCGCACGGCCGGGATGGGCGCACCGATGCGCGCCGTGTGGCCGCGGGCCGTGAAGTAGGCGGACCCCGGGAGGAGCGCGGCACCGGTGCGCAGCGCGAGCGTCGCCGGACCGCCGGGCACTGTCGTGCGCTCGCCGAAGAACTCCACCGCGATCCCGTTACCGGAGATGTCCCGGTCCGCGAGCAGGCAGACCACCTGGTTGGCCGCAAGGGCCCGGGTCACCCGCCCGCCGGAGTCCGGCCCGAGCGCGATCACCTCGATCCCGACGCGTCGACGGGCGTCGACGAACCACTCGAAGAGCTCGGGGGGCTCGACCGACTCGGCGACGGCCACGAGATCCACGCCGCGCGCGGCGAGGTACGCGCCGGCGAGGTCCCAGTTGCCGAGGTGGGGAAGGGCCAGGATCGCCCCCCGCCCCTGCTCCCGGGCCGCCTCGAGGTGCTCGAAGCCCTCGAGGTCCATGCTGGCGAGGATCTCCTCGGCGCTCATGGCCGGGAGACGGAAGAACTCGTGCCAGTAGCGCGCGTAGTTGGCGAAGACCTCGTCGACCGCGCGCTCGAGCTGCGCACCGCGCAACTCGCCCCCGGTGACGCGGACCAGGGTCCGGGCTACCTGGGCCCGCCGATCGGGCGAAGCCACGCGCAGTGCACGGGCGAGTCCGTCGGCGACCACGCCCCCGACTGCGGGTGGCACCACCCGCGCGAGCTCAGCGCCGGCCCGGTACGCGAGATAGGCGGCGCGACCGCGGACGTCGTCGATCATCGGTCACCCGGGACTCGGGTGCACGGGGTGGAGCGGCAACCTCGGTGGGCGTCATGGAGTCGGCCTCGGCCGCCACGGTGGCCTGACGCCAGACCATGACGAACCGGTGGACCGCGGTGACCGCCGTCAGGACGAGCATGATCCACATCACCGGCACGAGGACGGCGAAGAGCAGGCCGACGGCAAGCAGCACCATGCGCTCCGCGCGCTCCATGAGTCCGCCGCGAGCGGAGAACCCGAGCGACTCGGCGCGGGCGTGCTCGTAGGTGATGACCATGGACAGGGCGAGCACCGCGAGCACCAGGACGGGCAGGTAGCGGCCCTCGTCGGCGAGGTACCACGCAACGCCCCCGAACAGGAGCGCGTCGGACACCCGATCCGACACCGAGTCGAAGAGGGCCCCGCGCGGCCCGGCCTTGCCGCTGTGGCGCGCCACCGACCCGTCGAGGAGGTCGGGCAGGCCGGTGAGGACCACGCCGAAGAACCCGAGGAGCAGGTGTCCCGTTGCGATGGCCACGGCGCTCGCTGCGGCGATGACCAGGCCCACGACGGTGAGGACGTCGGCGGAGATGCCGGCCCGGAAGAGGGCCTTGCCCACCGGGTCCAGGCCCCGCTCGGCCTTGGCCCGCCAGCGTCCGTCGAGCATGGCGTTTGCGGCCCTTCTGGTCGAGGTCGGTGCGGGTCGAGGGTACCTGGCCCCCGACCCGTGCACCTACCTCCCCGACGGGGAATCCGAGATGACCCGCGTGGCGGGGCGTGGCGGGGCCGGGCGGAGCCGGCGCCCGACGCGGGGGACGGGCCCACCGCCCCCGGTGGGTTCGGGACCCTCAGGCGGGTGGGGCGCCCGCCGGGAGCCCGTACTCCGACCAGTCCTCGGGGTTCAGCTCCGTGTACTCGCCGAGGACGGTCCCGTCCACGCCGTCGAGCTCCACGAGCCCGCGCATCGACGGCGGGTCGTCGGCACTGAACAGCAGGATGCGCCACGACGGGCGCGACCGCATCCCGCGGAAGCCCAACTGGCCGGACGCGTGGCCGACCGGAAACCCGACTGCCCGGCTCGCCGCCGTGAGCGCCTCGGTCTGGTCGACGCGCAGGCGCCACGCCGCAAGGTGGTGGTAGGCACCTACCACCCCGAGGAGCACGGCCGCGGCGGCGAGGCCGACGTTGGCCGTGACGCCGGCCGCGACGGCGCACCCGGCGGCGAGGATCAGGTAGATCGTGCCCGCGATGCGCCGGCGATGCGTCCCGGGGAACTGGTACGGGCCGACGTAGGCGGTGACGTCGAGATCCTCGGGCAGGGCGTCGCTCATCGGGCGACCGTACCCGGATCAGCCGTCCCAGACCGAGCGCACACGCTCGAGCGTGGCCTCGAGGGACTCGGGGATCACCCGGGTCTCGGCCACTGCGGTCATGAAGTTGGTATCGGCGTGCCACCGGGGCAGGACGTGGACGTGGAGATGGCCGGGAACGCCGGCACCGGCCGCCGCGCCGAGGTTCACACCGACGTTCACGCCATCGGGTCGGTACGCGCGCTTGATCGCGGCGACGGACCACTGCAACAGACCCATGATCTCCGCCGCCTCCTGCGGGGGCAGGTGCTCCAGCTCGGCCTCGTGGCGCACCAGCACCACCATGAGGTGGCCGCTCGTGTACGGGTAGGCGTTCAGTACGACGAACCCGTGCTCCCCCCGCGCGACCACCAGCGCCTCGTCGTCGTCGGGCGCCGCGGCGAGCCGGCACATCACGCACCCCGCGCCGACGTCGCCGCCCGCGACGTCGCGGACGTAGTCGGACCGCCACCCGGCCCAGAGTCGCTCGATCGCCACCGCTGCGCCCGCGTCCCGGCTCAGCGGTGGGCAGCCAGCTCGGCGTCGAGCTCGCTGGCGAACACGTCGAGCGGGACGCCCCGCTCAGGCTGCTCCTCGCCGCGCCGGTTGACCCCGACGGTCCGGCCGGCGAAGTCGTCGTCCCCGACCACCAGCACGAACGGCACCTTCTCGACCTTGGCCCGGCGGACCCGGGCCCCGAGCGTGTCGGCGGCCGCGTCGGCCACGTCGACGCGCACCCCCCCACCCCGCAGGTGCGCGGCCACCTCGTGCGCGTAGGCGTCGTGGCGGTCGGCCACCGGGAGCACCATGACCTGAACCGGCGCAAGCCAGGTGGGAAACGCTCCTGCGTAATGCTCGAGCAGGATCGCGAAGAACCGTTCGATCGAGCCGAACAGCGCGCGGTGGATCATGATCGGCCTGTGCCGCTCGTTGTCGGCACCCACGTACTCGAGGTCAAAGCGCTGGGGGAGCTGGAAGTCCACCTGGATAGTCGACACCTGCCAGGTGCGACCGATCGCGTCGCGCGCCTGTACCGAGATCTTCGGGCCGTAGAAGGCACCGCCACCCTCGTCGAGCACCAAATCGAGGCCGGCGTCCTCGGCCACGACCCGGAGGGCCTCGGTCGCCTCGTCCCACTCCGCGTCGGTGCCGACGGCCTTCCCCGGCGGCTTGGTGGAGAGCTCGAGGTAGAAGTCGTCGAGGCCGTA
>JBJSXO010000130.1:0-7765 GCA_046086425.1 Actinomycetota bacterium
GTCCCGTGCGGATGGCCACCACCGGTTCCACCCGCACTGCGCGCCACACCGCCCCGGCTGCGGCCAGCACCGGTAGCGCGAGACCGAGCACGGCGCCGAGCGCGAACGTCGACGGTTGGAACGGTGTGAGGAACACCGGTAGCGGCACGATCCCCTCGAAGGCGCTGCGCATCAGCCGACCGATCACCACCCCCACCCCGATGCCGGCGACGGTGCCCAGCACACCGATCTGCACACCGAGCAGCAACGGTCGACGGGTGAGCGAGTGTCGGGGCACGCCGAGAGCCATACCGATGCCGATCTCGCGACGCTGGGCCTCGACCATCCGCCCGGTGAGGTTGAACGCGGCGAACGCTGCGCCGAGCAGGGTCAGCACGGCCAGCACGTCGTACAGGCGCTGGTCGTTGGTGACGTCCTGGAAGAGGAGGCGACGGACTTCGTCGCGAGCGCGGGAGTTGATGTCGTAGCCGACGCCGGGGAACGCCTGGCCGAGCGCGACCGCGATCTCCGCCCGCACCGCGGCGCGATCGCTCCCGGCGCGCAGGCGGACCACGGCGTCGTTTGCTGCGCCAGGGTGCCCGGTGACCGCACCGGCCGTGTCGAGGGGCATGAACAGCACGGCGTAGTTCGACTCGGCGAAGAGGCTGCCCTGGTCACCCTGGATGAAGAAGTACTCGGGCGAAAGCCCCTGGCCTACGTACCGCAGCTCCGTGCCCCCGCTGATCGTGAGTGTTCCCTGCGGCGCGAGGTCGTAGAAGTCGGCGAAGTTGCGCTCGAGCACGGCGACGGGGGCACCGGCGTCACGCGGGGTGAGCGGGCGCCCGACGACGGCGGCGACGCGATTCACGCGGGGTCCGGTCTCGGCGACGTCGACGCCGACGATGCGACCGGGAACGAGGATCGTCTCGTCGCCGGTCGATGCGTCCACCTGGGTCTTCACCACCAGGCGCGGCGCTACGGCGCGCAGCGTGGCGCTCGAGGGGATGGTCCGGATCGTGTCGGCGAGCGCAGTGGCGTCCACGAAGCTTCCGTCGGTCAGGCGGACGCGTAGGTCGTACATGGCGAGCTGCGCGTAGCTCGCGCGGTACGAGACCCGTCGCCACTGCGACGAGCTGACGAACCCCGTGTAGATGCCGGTACCGAGGGCGATGATGGCGGCGATCGCCAGCACCTGCGCCCATCGGTTGCGGAGGTCGCGCCACGACCAGCGCAACCAGATCGCGTGTCCCGGTCGAGGCGGGCTCACCAGTGCAACTCGGCGATGGGTACCTGACCGCCGTCCGGGGGGCCGTCGCCGACGATGCGGCCGCTGCTGAGCTCGATCACCCGATCGGCGATCCGTGCGATCTCGCGGTTGTGGGTCACGATGACCACGGTCTTCCCGGTATGGGCCTGCTCGTGGAGCAGCTCGAGGATCTGGACTCCGGTGCGGAAGTCGAGCTCACCGGTGGGCTCGTCGGCGAGCAGGACGGGATTCCCGGTGGCCAGGGCGCGGGCGATGGCGACCCGCTGCTGCTCGCCGCCCGAGAGCTGCCCGGGGAAGTGGGTGAGCCGGTCACCGAGGCCGACACGCTCGAGCATGGCGCTGGCGCTGGCGTGGTCGTGCCTGCGGGTCACGTCGATGGCGAACTGCACGTTCTCGAGCGCGGTCAGCGTCGGGAAAAGGTTGAAGGTCTGGAAGACGAAACTGACCGTGTCGCGACGGAAGCGGAACAAGTCGGTGCGGCTCGCGTCGGTGAGCTCGTAGCCGGCGATGGTGATCGTCCCCTCGGTGGGGACGTCGAGCGCGCCGATGAGATTGAGCAGGGTGGTCTTGCCGCTACCCGACGGGCCTAGGACCACGACGAACTCACCTTCGTCGATCACGAGGTCCACGTCGGCGAGGGCAGTGACGGTGCCCCCGCCAACCTCGTAGCGCCGGGATACGCCGACGAGGTGCACGACCGGTGCTGTGGGGCTCATGGGTCCTCAGTCTGCGGGTGGACGCTCGCCGCGCAGCGCAGCGAGTTGTACCGCACGGTTCACGTCGTTGGGGGACACGATGCCGACGAGGTGGCCACCGTCGAAGACGAGCATTCGTCCGTCGCCCGCGGCGTCCGGGTCGGCGTGCTCGAGCACCTCGACGAGCGGGTCGTCGGGACCGACGATGGCAACCTGCGCGATCGGGATCGCCTCGTCGCCCGCAGTCCGGAGTGCACGATGGTCGGGCGCGACCTTTCGCACGCGCCGGAGCGTGAGCAGGCCGAGGACGTGGCCGGATCCGTCGACCACGGGAAACGACGAGCAGTGGTGGCGGAGGAAGGCCTGTTCGAGCACGTCGTCGACGTGGTGGTCGGCGCGCACGACCACGGGGTGGTCGGTCATGACGTCGCGTACCCGCACACCGGCGAGCGCGCCCTGGAGCAGTGAGTGCGTGGCCTCGGCGCCGGCCGCGGTGATCACGAACCAGCCGATGAGGGCCATCCACGCCCCGCCCAGGTTCCCGCCTGCGACCATCAGGATGCCGACGCCGATGAGGAGGTAGCCGAACCACCGGCCGGCGGTCGTGGCCACGCGGGTGGCCCGGTGGCGGTCGTGGGTCGCTCCCCACACGAAGGCGTGCAGCACGCGCCCGCCGTCGAGAGGCGCGGCCGGTGCGAGGTTGAACACCGCGATGATGCCGTTGATGAGGGTCAGCCAGGCGAGGGTGGCGAAGAGGAGGTCCGAGCCGATCGTCCCCCCGACCGCCCAGGCGGCCAGGCCGAACCCGATCGACGCGGTGACGCTGGTTGCGGGACCGGCCACGGCGATCTTGAGCTCGGCGCGTGCCGTGGCGGCCTCGCCCCGGAGGCGGGCGACGCCGCCGAAGAGCCACAGCGTGATGCTCTCCACCTGCACCCCCTGGCGCTGGGCGACCACCGAGTGGGCGAGCTCGTGGGTGAGGAGCGCCCCGAAGAAGCAGACCACGGCCAGCGCGGCCACCAGCCAGTACTCGCCGACTGCGTACCCGGGCGCAGTGTCGGGGAGGTAGCCGTCGGCGAGGCCCCAGGCGATCAGGGCCGCGATGGCGAGGACGCTCCAGTTGCAGCCCACGGCGATGCCGCGGACGGTGCCGAAGCGAATGGTCTCCTGCATGGGGTTCCTCGAGGTGCCGGCCCGTGCCGTCTCGCCGCGAGCATGGCCGACGTCCCCGCCCCCGGGCCAGGGGACAAGGTCCCGGGGGCGCCGAAGGGTCAGACGGCGGTGCCGACGAGGGCGCCGATCGCCGCGGTGACGGCCATGGCCAGACCGCTGCCGACGAGCACCCGGACCGCGGCGCGACCGGCCGGGGCTCCGCCGAGGCGGGCGCCCACGATGCCGAGGGCGGCGAGGCTGGCGAGGGAGGCGACCACGAGCACCGGGATGCGGGTCCCGGCCGTGGCGAGAATCACCGCAAGGAGCGGGATCGCCGCAGCCAGGGCAAAGCTGCCGGCCGAGACCCAGGCCGCCTGGAGCGGACGGGCCCGGCCCTCCTCGACGATGCCCAACTCGTCGCGCATGTGCGCCCCGAGCGGGTCGGCCTCGTGGAGGTGCTCGGCGACCTGGCGGGCGAGATCTCGGGGAAGGCCCCGCTGCACGTAGATCTCGGTGAGCTCGTCGAGTTCGCGGTCGGGGACGGTGGACAGCTCGCGGGTCTCACGGGCGATATCGGCCCGCTCGGTGTCGCGTTGGGAGCTCACGGAGTTGAACTCGCCCGTGGCCATCGACATCGCCCCGGCGACCAGCCCGGCGAAGCCGGCGACGATCAGTTGGGAGCGCGTGGCGTTGGACGCCGCGATGCCGATCAGCAGGCTGGCGGTCGAGACGATGCCGTCCCCGGCTCCGAGTACCGCAGCGCGCAGCCAGTTGACGCGGTCGTAGCGGTGCCGTTCGGCGTGCTGAGGCGTACTGGCACGTCGGCTCGGAGCCATCAGAGCCACCGCCGTCTGCGGAAGAGGAGGTACATGGGCACACTCAGGATCATGATGACCGCAATGACGAACAGGAACCCGACGGGCCAGCTCACGTCGGGCTGGGTGCGGAAGTTCATGCCGAGCACTCCGGTGACGAGGGTTGCGACGATCAGGATCGCACCCCAGGCGGCGAGTTGCTGCATCGAGCGGTTCATCTGGTTCGAGACCACGGTCAGATGGACGTCCCGTAGCCCGGCGAGGACGTCCCGCTGGGACTCGACGACCTCGGCGACGCCGAGGAGGTGGTCGTAGACGTCGCGGAAGTGCAGGATCGCGGGGTCGCCGATGCTCGGGTCCTCGCGGCGCAGGAGTGCGCCGACCACCTCCCGCAACGGGATCACCCGATGGCGGAACGTCGTCAGGAGGCGGCTGGTGTCGAACAGGTCGCGGGGCGATCCGGCCCGCAGGTCGGCCCGACCGTCGACGCCGTCGTCGAGCAGGAGCGCCTCGGTCTCGTCGAGGCGCTCGTCGATGGTGTCGGTGACGGTGACGAGCCGGTCGGTGACGACGTCGAGGAAGGCCCACAGCACGAACCCCTCGTCGATCTGGCGCTCGTGCCGGCATTGCGACGCCAGGCGGCGCGTCACGTCGTCGATCGGGAAGGGATCGGGGTCCTCGCCGTGGTGACGGTCCGGCGGGTGACGCACCGACACCAGCCAGCCGGAGCCGAACACGAGGTCGATCTCGCGCTCGATCAGCCGACGGCCCGCGACGGTGCAGTCGCGAACGGAGACGTGGAACAGGGTGCCGTGCTGGTCGAGCTTGGTGTGCTGCCCGGCGTCCGCCGTGCCCTCGCGGAGGTCCTCGAGCAGGAACTCCCCGAGGTCCACGGCATCGTCGAGACGGTGGAGCTGCTCCGCCGGCGCGTCGGCGAGGTCGATCCACACGATTCCGTCTCCCGCTGCGCCGAGGTGCCCGAGCGCGTCGTCGAGGGCGAGCGCCTCGGGCTCGGATCCGCCGACGAACCTCCACGCCTGGTGCATCGAAGGGAGCCTACGACGCGACGTCGCGCCATGAGCCCGTCAGGCGTCGAGGGGTCGGCCGAGCACGGTGGCGATGCCGTCGAGGAAGACGCGCACCCCGGCTTCGGTGGCGCGTTCGATCCGCTGCAGTGCCGCTCCGTGGTGCGTGGGCCGGGGGTACGTCGCGCCGAGCGCGACGAGGCTGCGCTCGGCGCTGACCGGGGCGACCTCCAGGTCGCCGGCGAGGCGGGGGAACCCGTCGGCGCCGTGCTCGCCGAACAGCCGCAGCGGCACGAGGAGGCTGCCCACACGGGCGCGCAGGGGCCCGACCTCGCAGCGGATGCGGCCGGGCGGGACCGGGACGGGGGTGTCGTCGGACGCCTCGCGGAGCTGGGCCGCCATGGCCCGGGCGGACGCGGCGGCCTCCTCGGCGAGGGGCGCGAGCCACGACGTGTCGCTCACGAAGCGGGGCGCGGCGACCTCGAACGGCTGGGCCACGTAGATGAAGTCCCGGACGAACATGGTGGTGCTGCGGTGGTCTCCCGAGTGGGTTCGGTCTGCGTCAGGGTCGCGGACTGCGGCCTCAGGGGGGAGGGGACAAGGTCCCGATCTCGCAGGGCACGCGCCAGGTCAAGACGGTGCCCCCGGTGGCACGCGGGGTGAGCTCGCAAGTCCCGCCCCAGTCCCGGGCCCGGGCCGTGAGGTTCCTGAGGCCGTGACCGTGCCCGGCTCGAGGTGTGGTGCGCCCGGCGGGGCCGCGGCCGTCGTCGGCCACGACGAGCTCGAGCATGTCCCGGTCGCACGACACCGCGACCTCCACCCGCTCGGCGTCGGCGTGCCGGGCGGTGTTGGCCAGGGCCTCGCGCAGGGCGATGAGGGTGGCGTCGGCGACCTCGGGCGCCACCTGGTGTCCGATGTCGGCCTGGAAGCGCACGGTCGCCTCGAGGCCGGCGTGCCGGGTCATCTCGTCGACGGTCGCAAGGATCGACGCGCTCAGCGCCGGCCGGTCGTCGGGCCGCACCTCGAGGTCGAAGATGGTCGCCCGGATCTCGTTGACGATCGCGTCGAGCTCGTCGACCGTGTGCTCCATCCGGGCATGGAGGTCCTCGGCGGGGAGATGGGTCGCCGCCTGCAGCGCCATCCCGGCGGCGAACAGGCGCTGGATGATGTTGTCGTGCAGGTCGCGGGCGATGCGCTCGCGGTCGCGCAGCACCGCGAGGTCCTGGAGACGCTCGTGCAGACGCGAGTTCTCGACGGCCACTGCGGCCATCGCCGCGAGTGACTCCACGAGGACCTCGTCTTCCTCGGTGAACTCGTCGCTGTCGATCTTGTCGCAGAGGTAGAGGTTGCCGAACACCTCCTCGCCGATGCGGATCGGCACCCCGAGGAACGAGTGCATCGGGGGATGACCGGGCGGGAAGCCGAACGACTCGGGGTGACGGGTGAGGTCGGTCAGCCGCAGCGGCTTGGGCTCGGCGATGAGCAGGCCGAGCACGCCCCGGCCCTCGGGCGGGGTGCCGATGGCCGCGATGGTCGCGTCGTCGAAGCCGGTCGTCACGAACTCGACGAGGCGCTGGTCGTCACCGATCACGCCGAGCGCTCCGTACCGGGCTCCGGCCAGGCCGGTGGCCGCGTCGATGACCTGGCGCAGGATCGCGGGGAGGCTCAGCCCCGACGCGACGCCGGCCACCGCGGCCTGGAAGCGGCCGAGCACGTCGCGGCGAGCCAGGGTCTCGTCCACCCGCGCGAACCTACCCGGCCTGGCTCCCGGCCCGGCTCCCGGCCCGGCCCCGCAGGCGGGGGGCGATCCCGGTCCGCGCACCGTGGATATCCTGGCGACGTGAGCGGCGCGCAGCCCCGTGGTGGTGGACCCACCGGACCGAGAGGCCCATCGTGACGGAGTCGGGTGCGACGGAGGCGGACGACGCCGCCGTCCGGGTGTTCCTGCTCGACGACCACGAGGTGGTGCGGCGGGGGCTGCGGGACCTGCTCGAGGCGGCCGGCGGCATCGAGGTGGTCGGCGAGGCCGGGACGGCCGACGAGGCGCGCCGGCGGATCCCGCCGACCCGGCCCGACGTCGCGATCCTCGACGTCCGGTTACCCGACGGCGACGGCGTGGAGGTGTGCCGCGACGTCCGGTCCGCGCACCCCGAGGTCCAGTGCCTGATCCTCACCTCGTTCAGCGACGACGAAGCGCTCTTCCAGGCGATCATGGCCGGCGCGGCCGGGTACCTCCTGAAGCAGGTCCGGGGGACCGACCTCGTCGACGCAGTCCGGCGGGTGGCGATGGGGCAGTCCCTGCTCGACCCCGCCGTCACCGCCCGGGTGCTCGAGCGCCTCCGGACCCCGCCCGAGGACGACGAGCGCCTGAGCCGGCTCACGGAGCAGGAGCGGCGCATTCTCGACCTCATCGCCGAGGGCCTCACCAACCGGCAGATCGCCCAGCGCATCCACCTCGCCGAGAAGACGGTGAAGAACTACGTGTCCAACCTGCTCGCGAAACTCGGCATGGAGCGGCGGACGCAGGCGGCCGTCTACGCCGCCGGGCTCAAGAACCGCGACCGCCCGAAACCTGACTGAGACCACCGACCGAGGCCACGGACCGAGACCCGAGCGATGCGCCGCACTCAGTGTCCGGGGACGATCACCACCGGCACGGTCGCGTGGTGCGCCAGCGCGTGTGCGACGCTGCCGAGGACGAGTTCGACGAACCCGCCGTGGCCGCGGCGGCCCACCACCACGAGGTCGGCGCCGGCCTCGTCGGCGATCCGGATGATGGCCCCCACCGGGCTGCCCTCGAAGAGCTCGGCCCGGTAGGGCACGCCGGCTTCG
>JBJSXO010000131.1:0-6571 GCA_046086425.1 Actinomycetota bacterium
GAAGAGGATGACGTCGCCGCGGTTCTTGATCTCCTTGAGGACCTTCTTGAGCCGCTCCTCGAAGTCACCGCGATAGCGCGACCCGGCAACGAGCGCGCCGAGGTCGAGCGTGTAGAGCTGCTTGCCCTTGATGGTCTCGGGCACGTTGCCGCCGACGATGTCGGACGCAAGGCCCTCGACGACGGCGGTCTTGCCCACGCCGGGCTCGCCGATCAAGACGGGGTTGTTCTTGGTGCGGCGCGACAGCACCTGCATCACGCGCTCGATCTCCTTCTCGCGCCCGATGACCGGGTCGAGCTTCTTCTCGCGTGCGAGCTGGGTGAGGTTGCGTCCGAACTGGTCGAGCACGAGCGACCCACTCGGCTGCTGCTCGCCCGAACCGCCGCTGCCCGGCCCCGACTGGCCTTCCTTCTGGCCCGCGTAGCCCGAGAGGAGCTGGATGACCTGCTGGCGCACGCGCGACAGGTCGGCGCCGAGCTTCACGAGCACCTGGGCAGCGACACCTTCGCCTTCCCGGATCAGCCCCAGGAGGATGTGCTCGGTGCCGATGTAGTTGTGCCCGAGCTGGAGCGCCTCGCGCAGCGAGAGCTCGAGGACCTTCTTGGCGCGCGGGGTGAACGGGATGTGACACGACGGAGCCTGACCGCCGTGGCCGATGATCTCCTCGACCTGTGCGCGCACGGCCTCGAGGGAGATGCCGAGCGACTCGAGCGCCTTCGCGGCGACACCCTCGCCCTCGTGGATCAGCCCGAGCAGGATGTGCTCGGTGCCGATGTAGTTGTGGTTGAGCAGGCGCGCTTCTTCCTGCGCCAAGACGACCACTCGGCGGGCTCGGTCGGTGAAGCGTTCGAACACGTGACCGCCTCTCTCGGGCTCGGTCGGGCGTTGGGAACCGCAGCGGACGGGACGTTGACGAGTGTACCCCCCGGTCCTCGGCGGTCTTTCGGCACCGGACCGGCGCCGGACGAGCACCGGACCGGCGTCGACCGGCGATGCCGGGGTCCGGAACTGCCGACAACCCGCCGGCACTCGTCGTTGTTCCCGCGGGACACGACCGAGTGAACCATTCCACTCGGGGGCTCCCGGGTTTTGTGAGGGCCGGTACCGGTGCGTACCGTGTAGCCCGATGATCAGTTTCGCCGAGCTGGACCTCGCACCCCTCACCCCCGACATGGGCCGCGTCGAGGAAGTCCTGCGCGAGTCGGTCGAAAGCGAGGACCGCTTCCTCGGCGAGGTGGCCCAGCACCTCGTCAGCGCGGGGGGCAAGCGGCTGCGCCCTGCGCTCACCCTCTGCGCGGCCTACGCGGCCCGTGGGGCGTCCCCCGCGTCCGACGCAGCAGTCACCGGCGGGGTCGCCTGCGAACTGGTGCACCTCGGGTCGCTGTACCACGACGACGTGATCGACGAGGCCCAGACCCGCCGCGGGGTGCCGTCGGTGAACGCGCGCTGGAGCAACATCGTGGCGATCCTGGCCTGGGACTTCCTGCTCGCCCGGGCCTCGTCCCTCGCGGCGTCGCTCGGTGCCGACGTCGCTGCGCTCCTCGCCGCCACCATCGGGGAGCTGTGCCGCGGTCAGGTGCTCGAGTTGGCCCACCTCTTCGACGCGGGACGGACCGAGGAGGCGTACGCCTCGGCGATCGAGGGCAAGACCGCAGCGCTGTTCGCCACGTCGTGCCGCATCGGCGGGATGGTGAGCGACGTCGACGAGCCCACGCTCGACGCGCTCACCCGCTTCGGCCACCACCTCGGGATGTGCTTCCAGGTCGTCGACGACGTGCTCGACCTCACCTCCACCGACGAGACCCTCGGCAAGCGCGCCGGGCAGGACCTCATTGAGGGGATCTACACGCTGCCGGTGATCTACTCCGTGCGCGACAGTGCTGCGCTCACCGACCTGCTCGGAGCACCACTCGACGGCGAGCGGCTCACGCAGGCGCGCGCGATCGTCGCCGAGAACGGGTCGATCGACGCTGCACTCGCCGTGGCACGCGACCACGCGACCAAGGCCAGCGAGGCGTTGTCGGGCGCCGACGGACTCGACGGTTCCGTCACCACCGGCCTCTGCCGGCTCGTCGACACGCTCGTCACCCGCGACCGCTGAGCGCGCGGGCGGCGTCGCCCTTCCTGGTTTCGGCTTGCATGGTGTCGACCTCCTTGAGGAAGTCGAGCACTGCGGTGTTGAAGGAGTTGGGCTACTCGACCATCAAGCCGTGCGCCGCGCCGCGCAGCTCACGGAGGCGGGCGCCGGGGATCATCTCGGCGAGCTCCTCGGCGTCGCCGAAGGGCGTGAGCATGTCCTGGGATCCGGTGATCACCAGCGTCGGGGACCGGACGTCGGCGAGCTCGAAGCGCAGATCGTCGTGCAACGCGAGGATTGCGTCGACCTGCGCGGCGAAGTGCTCGGGATCTCCCTGCATCACGAGCCGGCCGAGCAGGTTGATCCACGGGCCGAAGCGGCGGTGGAAGCGTGGGCCGACCAGCCATCGCATGCCATCGCCGGACATCGCGGACATGCCCTTCGACCGCACGTTGTCGGCCCACTCGGCGAGCAACTCGCGACGCCACTCGTGGTGCCGCGCAGCGGTACAGGCGAGCACGAGCCCACGTACCCGCTCGCCGTGGCGCACGGCAATGATCTGGGAGAGCACTCCCCCCATCGACGCACCCATCACGTGCGCGCGGTCGACGTCCTCGGCGTCGAGGACCGACACTGCGTCGCGGGCCATCTGCTCGAGGTCGAAGGGGTGTGGTGCGTTCGTCGACGCGCCCACTCCGCGGTTGTCGAGGGCGATGCACCGGTAGCGGCGCCCGAACGCGATCCGCTGGAGCGTCCAGCCGCGCGAGTCGGTGCCGAGGCCCTGGAGGAGCAGGAGCGGCACGCCGTCCTTGCGACCGAACGTGGTGTACGCAATGAGCGCGCCATCGGTCGCGGTGACGTACTTCATCCGCGCAGCATCTCCTCGATCGCGGCCCGCACCTGCTCGGCCAGTTCGGCCGCGGCGAGGGGATCGCCGGGCTCGGCCCCCTCGGGGGCGGTGAGCGGCGCGCCCACGGTGACTCGCCACGGGCGCACCGGCAGGCCGAGCGGCCCGCCCGGGGCCACCGCGACAGGCAGGAGGGGAAACCCGAGGGTGGCGCCGATCACGGCGCGAGGTGCCTCCCCGGCACCGGGGGCGACGACCGACGCAGCAAGCGGGGCAACCGCGAGATGTCCGGCGCGCAGCACCGCGGCGACGTCACCCGGGCGACGGCCGACGCCACCCAGCTTGTGGGTCAGGACACCGAGGAACGGCGGGCTCGGCAGGCCCACGATGCGCAGACGCCGTCCGACCTCGCGTTGGACCGCACTCGAGAGCACGAACGGCTCGGCGAAGCCGGGACTCCGGTTGACCACCAGCAGGGCCGCCTCGTCACGAGGGAGGTGCGCGGCTCCGTCCACGTGGAGCGGGACCCGGCCGAGCACCGGTGCGAGGAGCAGGTCCTGGAGATGCGGGTCGCCACCGAACTCGTCGACCGCGTAGCGCCCGTCCCAGCGCCGCTGCAGCGCAGCGACGATCCCGTCGCGCACGAGCAGCCGGTCGTTGTCGATGCCGTAGTTCGGCACCGGAAGGGCCACGGCCGCGAGCCCGTCGCGCGCCACCGCTCAGCCCGCTCCGCCGGCCGCGGCAGCGACCCGGGTGCCGGGGAGCGCGGTGACGCTCGCCCACGCGTAGAGATCGGCGACGACCTCCTGGGTGGAGACCAGGTTCGTCAGGCCCAACTCGGTCTGCGCGCGGCCGCCGTCGGCGACGCAGCCCCGGCGGACCAGGTCCAAGACGTGGGGCGGCACCGGGGAGCCGACCAGCTCGGCGAGCCGGGTCGCGACCAGCCAGCCCGGCCCGGCGAAGGGCACCGGGATGCGGCCGCCCAGCCGCACCGCCTGCCAGGGGCTCGCCGCGCCCGGGCCCACCACGTTGAACGCCCCCTCGGCCCGGCGCACGAGCGCCTCGAGCATGGCCCGGGCCGCGTCGTCGGTGTGCAGCAACTGAAAGGGCGGGTCGGCAAGCGCCGGGACCGGGACGGCCGGGAGCCGCAGCAGCCGCCCGATCGGGCTCGGCGCGCGGGACCCGGAGACCGGCGCGAGGCGCAGCGCCGCGACCGGCACCCCGTGGCGGCGGGCGAGACCGGCGGCGTGCGCCTCCACGTCGAGGCAGGTGCGGCCGTAGGGAGTCGTGGGCCCGAGCGGCGCGTACTCGTCGGGAACCTCGGGACGCCCCGCGCCGCGGCCGTACACCTCGAGGCCACTGCGGACCACGACACGGTCGAGGGCCCCGGCCCGCACAGCCGCGCCCAAGGCGTTCACGGTGCAGTCCTCCGACGCGGCGACGGCCGCCCGCACGCCCATACGCGCCGCCGGCTCGTACACGCCGAAGTGGGCGACCGCCGTGGGGGCGAAGCCGCGCACGAACTCGACGAGGCGATCTCGGTCGCGGGGATCGATGCGCTTGAAGACCGCCCGGCTCAGTCGGCGGCGGGGCGGGACGAAGTCGAATCCCGCGACCGCCTCGACGTCGTCGCGGTCCTCGAGCAGTTGGGCGACCCTCGTGCCGAGGTGGCCGCCCATCCCCGTGACCAGCACGCGCATAGATCCCAGCCTAGGCCGGTCCGCGCTCGTCGGGGTCCCCGGGCACCTCCGGGCGCAGGTGCGGGAACAGGATGACCTCGCGGATCGAGCCCACCCCGGCCACCAGCATCACCAGCCGGTCGACCCCGATGCCGAGCCCACCGCAGGGCGGCAGGCCGTACTCCAGCGCCCGCACGTAGTCGACGTCGACGCCGTGGGCCTCCTCGTCCCCTGCGTCGGCGAGCCGGGCCTGGGCCTCGAACCGCTCCTGCTGGTCGACCGGGTCGTTGAGCTCGCTGAACGCGTTGGCCAGCTCCCGACCGAGTACCACCGCCTCGAACCGCTCCACGAGTGCCGGATCGTCCCGGTGCGTGCGCGCCAGCGGCGACACCTCGCGCGGGTAGTCGCACACGAACACCGGTCCGGTGAGGTTGGGCTCGACCGTCTTCTCGTACATCTCCAGCACGAGCTTCCCCGGTCCCCAGCCCGGCTCGCGTGGCACCTCGGCCCGGTCGCACACCGCCTCGAGCTCGCCCTGCCCCATCGCGGGATGGACCGCGAACCCGGTGTGCTCCTCGATGAGTTCGAGCATCGGGCGCCGGGGCCAGGGCGGGGCCAGGTCGACGGTCACCCCGTCGACGTCGACCTCGCTGCTCCCGGTCGCGACCCGGGCGCACTCGGCCACGAGCTCCTCGGTGAGCGTCATCATGTCCGTGTAGTCGGCAAGGGCCTCGTAGGCCTCGAGCATCGTGAACTCGGGGTTGTGCCGGGTCGAGAGCCCCTCGTTCCGGAAGACCCGGCCGATCTCGAACACCCGCTCCATCCCGCCCACGAGCAGGCGCTTGAGGTGCAGCTCGAGCGCGATGCGCAGGGAGAGCGGCATGTCGAGCGCGTGGTGGTGCGTGTCGAACGGACGGGCGGCGGCGCCGCCGGCCTGCGAGTGCAGGACCGGCGTCTCGACCTCCGTGTAGCCGCGCCGCACGAGGAAGTCCCGGATCGTCGCCATGACCGAGAAGCGGATCGCGAAGATCCGCCGGGCGTCCTCGTTGGCGATGAGATCGACGTACCGCTGCCGGAAGCGGGTGTCGGTGTCGGCCAGACCGTGCCACTTGTCGGGGAGCGCGCGCACCGCATTGGCCAGCAGGGTCCACGACGCGACCTTGACCGACAGCTCGCCCTTCTTCGTCTTCATCACGGCGCCCTCGGCGCCCACCCAGTCACCGAGGTCGAGGTCGTCGAAGTCCCCGAAGCACTCCTCGCCGAGATCCTTGAGGGAGACGAAGAGCTGGATGACGCCCGAGCCGTCGCGCAGCGTCGCAAACGTCAGTTTGCCCATGCGGCGCAACAGCACCACCCGGCCCGCGACGCGCACGACGTCGCTCACCTCCACCCCCGCCTCGAGGTGGCCCCAGTGCTCGAGCACCTCGGCGGCGGTATGGGTGCGGTCGAAGCGCACCGGGTAGGGATCGACCCCTCGCTCCCGGAGCGCGTCGATCTTGGCCAGGCGCCGAGCGCGCTCCCTTCCCGGTGAGACCGGCTCGTCGGTCGTCATGTCGTCTGGTTCCGCTCGAACACGATGCGCAGCCCCTGGATCGTCAGCCACGGCTCATGATGCTGGATCGTCCGGGAGAACGGGATGATGTGCTCGGCGAGGCCGCCCGTCGCGATCACGGTGCACTCCCCGAGCTCGGCCTGGAACCGTTCGACGAGGGCGTCCACCTGGCCGCTGAAGCCGTACACCGCACCTGACTGGATCGACTCCACCGTCGACTTCCCGATCACGTGGCGGGGTGGGACGAGCTCCACCCGGCACAGCGCTGCGGCGCGACCGAACAGCGCGTCCATCGAGATCTCGATCCCGGGGAAGATCGCGCCCCCGAGGTACTCACCCTTCGCGCTGATCGCCTCGATCGTGTTGGCCGTGCCGAAGTCGACCACGACCGCTACGGCGGGCCGTCGATCGTGGTC